>DASVBS010000081.1 GCA_036375715.1 Longimicrobiaceae bacterium
CGGCGCCAGGTTTCGGCGCCGGCCCACTTGATTTTCCGGATTTGGTTACTGCCTGCGTCTTCCGACGGATAACGGATAACGGATAACGGATAACGGATAACGGATAACGGATAACGGATAACGGATAACGGATAACGAATAACGAATAACGAATAACGAATAGCCCACGCCATCAGGCGCGAATCAACTTCCGATACTTGATCCGATGCGGCCGCTCGGCCTCGGCGCCAAGCCGCTTCTTGCGATCCGCCTCGTACTCCTGGTAGTTCCCCTCGAACCAGCGCACCTGGCTGTCGCCCTCGAAGGCCAGGATGTGGGTGGCGATCCGGTCCAGGAACCAGCGGTCGTGCGAGATCACCAGGGCGCAGCCGGCGAACTCCAGCAGCGCATCCTCCAGTGCCCGCAAGGTATCCACGTCCAGGTCGTTCGACGGCTCGTCGAGGAGGATCAGGTTCCCGCCCTTCTGGAGCGTCTTGGCCATGTGCACGCGGTTTCGCTCTCCGCCGGAGAGCACCTTGATCAGCTTCTGCTGATCGCTCCCCTTGAAGCCGAACCAGGAGCAGTACGCCCGCGCGTTCACCTCGCCCCGGCCCAGGCGGATTGCGTCGCTCCCGCCGCTGATCTCCTGGTATACCGTCTTCTCCCCATCCAGGGAGTCCCGGCTCTGGTCCACGTAGGCGAGCTCGACCGTGGATCCGATCTTCAGCTCGCCCGAGTCGGGCTTCTCCTGCCCGGTGATCATGCGGAAGAGGGTCGTCTTCCCGGCCCCGTTCGGCCCTACCACGCCAACGATGCCGCCGCGCGGCAGGCTGAAGCTCAGGTTCTCGATGAGCAGCTTGTCGCCGTAGCCCTTGGTGACGTTCTTGGCGATGACCACCTCGTCGCCCAGCCGTGGGCCGTTCGGGATCACGATCTCGGCGCGGCTCAGCTTCTCCCGAGGGTCTTCGTTGAGGAGCTGCTCGTACGCGTTGATGCGTGCCTGCCCCTTGGCGTGGCGCGCCCGCGGCGCCATGCGCACCCACTCCAGCTCGCGCTCCAGCGTGCACTGGCGCGCGGAGGCCTGCTTCTCCTCCCGGCGCAGGCGCTCCTGCTTCTGCTCCAGCCAGGAGGTGTAGTTCCCCTTGAATGGATACCCTTCACCCCGGTCGAGCTCGAGAATCCATTCGGCGACGTTGTCGAGGAAGTAGCGGTCGTGGGTGATGGCGACGATGGTGCCCCGGAACTCTGAAAGATGGTGCTCCAGCCACGCCACCGACTCCGCGTCCAGGTGGTTCGTCGGCTCGTCGAGCAGAAGCAGATCGGGCTCCTCGAGCAGCACGCGGCAGAGGGCCACGCGGCGCTTCTCCCCGCCCGATAGGGTGTCCACCCGTGCATCGGGGGGAGGCAGGCGCAGCGCGTCCATCGCGATCTCGATCTTGCGGTCGAGCTCCCATAGGTTGCCCGCGTCGATCTGGTCCTGGAGGGCCGCCTGTTCCTCGATGAGCCGGTTCATCTCCTCGTCCGAGCTCACCTCGGCGAAGGCCATGCTGACCTCCTCGAAGCGCCGCAGCAGCTCCCGCTGGTACTTGACCGCTTCCTCGACATTGCCCCGCACGTCGAGTGCGGGATCGAGCTCCGGCTCCTGCGGCAGGTATCCGATCTTGATGCCGGCCGCGGGCCAGGCCTCGCCGTTGAAGTCCTTGTCGAGCCCCGCCATGATCTTCAGCAGCGAGCTTTTCCCCGACCCGTTGGGGCCCACTACCCCGATCTTCGCCCCCGGGTAGAACGAGAGCCATATATCCTTGAGGATCACCCGGTTGGGAGGCACCACCTTGGTGAGCCCCTTCATGACGTAGATGAACTCCGGTCCGGCCATGCTCTGCCCTTCCTGAAGACGGTTCTCGGTCGCGCCGGCACCGCCGGACGCGAGGAATCCTCAAGATGTCCGCACCCGACTGGCGAAGCAAGCCGACCCCCCCCGCTTGCTCCACCCGCGGCTTAGAGGCATCATCGGTGGAGCGGTATGCATCTCGCGCCTCGGTACCGACACCAGGGGCCGTCCGCCCGAGTCGGCCCCCGGGGGCGGGCGCGGGCGGGGGAACGACTGCGGTCACTCGGCGTACCTAGCTTCTTCCTTACCCGGTGTTCAGACCGGTCACGGTTCTGGAGGACTCTAGATGAGCAAAGGCCCCTTCACCCTGGGCTTGATCCAGGAGGCGGTGAGCAGTAATCGGCAGGAGCAGCTCGAGGCGTCCATCGCGAACGTGCGCGAGGCGGCTGGGCGGGGTGCACAGATCGTCTGCCTGCAGGAGCTCTTCAACTCCCCCTACTTCTGCAAATCCACGCATGCGGACCGCTTCGACCTGGCGGAGCCCATTCCCGGCCCCACCACCACCCGCATGCAGGAGCTGGCGAAGGAGCTGCAGATCGTCATCATCGTCCCGCTGTTCGAGCGCCAGGGGCCCGGCGTCTATCGGAACTCCGCGGCGATCATCGACGCGGATGGGTCTCTTCTGGGCGTGTACCGGAAGATGCACATCCCCGACGACCCGCTGTACCACGAGAAGTACTACTTCGTACCCGGCGACGCGAACGACGCCACGGGTGGGTTCAAGGTCTGGCATACCCGCTATGCCCGTATCGGCGTGCTCATCTGCTGGGACCAGTGGTACCCTGAGGCCGCGCGGATCACCTCGCTCCTCGGGGCGGAGGTGATCTTCTTCCCCACCGCCATCGGCTGGCACCCTTCCGAGAAGGAGGAGCACGGAACGGCGCAGGTCGAAGCGTGGCGTACCATCCAGCGCAGCCACGCCATCGCCAACGGGGTGTTCACGGCGTCGCCCAACCGGGTCGGACACGAGGACGAGCCCGGGACCGATGGGATCGAGTTCTTCGGGCATTCCTTCGTCTGTGACCCGTTCGGTCGCATTATCGCCGAAGCGGGCACTGAGCCGGAGGTGCTGGTGGTGGAATGCGACCCCGCACTGATCGACGAGACCCGCCGGAACTGGCCGTTCCTCCGCGACCGTCGCATCGACGCCTACGCCCCGATCCTCAACCGCTACCTGGCACAAACGTGAGCATCCGCTGGCCGGCGGAGTGGGAGCCGCACGCCGCCACCTGGATCGCGTGGCCACACCACGAGCCGGACTGGCCCGGGAAGATAGCCGCGATTCCGTGGGTCTACGCCGAGATCGTGCGCGTGCTGGCGGCGTACGAACCGGTCGAGATCCTCTGCCACGACGAGGCAACCTGGGAAAACGCCGCCCGCGCCCTCGCGCTCCACGATGTGCGCGAGAACTTCCGCCTCCACCGGGTGGAGACCGACCGGGTGTGGACGCGCGACTCCGGCGGAAGCGGGGTGGTCACAGAGGAGGGGGTACGGTGGATTCGCTGGCGCTTCAATGCCTGGGCGAAGTACGACAACTATACGCGTGACGAACGGGTGGGCGAACGGATCGCGGAGCTCTCCGGAATTCCGTCGATCGAGGCGCAGCGGCCCGACGGCGCCGGAAGGCTCGTGCTCGAGGGCGGGGCGATCGACACGAACGGGGCGGGGGTGATGCTCACCACGGAGGAGTGTCTCCTCTCACCGATCCAGGAGCGCAACCCCGGCCTCACCCGACAGGGATACGAGGAGGCCTTCGCCCGCTACCTGGGCATCGAGCGCACCATCTGGCTCGGGCGCGGATGCGCTGGCGACGATACGCACGGTCACGTCGACGACATCGCCCGCTTCGTGTCCGAGGATACGGTTGCCCTGGCGTACGAGCCGAACCCCGCGGACGAGAACCACGCCGCCTCAGTAGAGAACGAGGAGCGGTTGCTCAGTGCCGGGATCAACGTGGTCCGGCTGCCCTTTCCGCGCGCCGTGATCATGGACGGCACCCGCCTTCCGGCGAGCTACGCTAACTTCTACATCGCCAACGGCGTGGTCCTGGTACCCACCTTCAACGACCCGCAGGACCGCCACGCCCTGAACATCATCGCCAGCCTCTTCCCGGAACGGGAGGTCGTAGGCATCCACTCCGTGGACCTCGTCTGGGGATTGGGCACGCTGCACTGTCTCACCCAGCAGCAGCCCGCACCGCCGGCCTGACCCGGCCGCCGAGCCGTGCCCTCCGGAACCATCGCCAAATGAGTCGCCATTGCCTGGGGCGCCAGCGGAGGCGGGTGAGAGGGAGCGCCGCGGGAAAAATGTCCATCGCCACGTACCTGCCATCATCCATAGATGCCGTCTCGTCGGAGGCCCGCGTCCGGTAGGTGGCTGGCGTCAAGTAGGTGCCATCGTCACGTAGGTGCCCATCGTCGGGAAGATGTCCATCGTCAATGCCTTCCGACGCCATTAGATTATGACCGCTGGCGCGCCCACTCCTCCCGCCGGAGGCGCTCCATCCGCCGCCGCCCTCACCCCCTGGGGGTATCATGCCCGCCACCCAGCTCTTCGCCCGCATCCGGGCCACCGAGTTCAGCCGGCTCGTTGAGTCCCACCATGCCTACCTCGATCACACCGGTAGCACGCTCTATCCCGAGTCGCTGGTCCGGCGCCACGCCGCACGGCTGGGCAGCGGCATTCTCGGAAATCCGCACTCCGAGAATCCCGCCTCCCTCGACAGCACGGAGGAGATCGAGCTGGCCCGCGACGCCGTCCTCCGTTTCTTCGCCGCGGATCCCACTGAGTACGCCGTCTGCTTCGTCGCGAACGCCACGGCAGCGATCAAGCTGGTCGGGGAGAGCTTCCCCTTCCGGCCTGACTCTCGCTTCGTGCTGAGCGCCGACAACCACAATTCGGTCAACGGCATCCGCGAGTTCGCGGCGCGGCGTGGCGCAGACGTGATCTACCTGCCCCTGACACGCGGGCTCCGCCTGGCGAACCCTCTCGCCTACATACCCGATTGCCGCGGTCGGCCAGCCTCGCTTTTCGCCTATCCCGCCCAGTCGAACTTTTCGGGAGTGGTGCACCCGTTGGAGCTGGTCGACACCGCCCACGCGCGTGGCTACTCGGTCCTGCTCGACGCCGCCGCCTTCGCTCCCACCCACCCTCTTCACCTGGATCGCGTGAAGGCGGATTTCGTGGCGATCTCGTTCTACAAGATGTTCGGTTACCCGACCGGCGTCGGCGCGCTGATTGCCCGACGCGATGCCCTGGAAATGCTCGAGCGGCCGTGGTTCTCGGGAGGCGCGGTGGATTTCGTGTCGGTGGGCGCTGGGATGCACCAGCTGCGCAACGGCGAGCCCGGGTTCGAGGACGGCACGCCGAACTTCCTGGGCCTCGGCGCAGTGGCCGATGGCCTCACTTTCCTATCGGAGATCGGCGTCGAGGCAATCGAAGCACACGTGCTCGGCCTCTGCGCACGTATGCTGGAGGGTCTCACGGCCATCCGATATCCGAACGGGTCTCCGGCGGTGCGCATCTATGGCCCGACATCGCTCCAGGCACGAGGGGCGACAGTAGCGTTCAACCTGCTCGATCCCGACGGAGACGTGGTTCCGTACGAGACACTGGTGGAAGCGGCAGGCGCAGAGGGGATCTCTCTCCGCGGGGGCTGCTTCTGTAACCCAGGCGCATCCGAGGCCGCCTTTGCCTACGACGCGGTGCGGCTGCGGGCGTGCCTCGAGCAACTCGGAAAGGCTTTCACCCACCGGGGCCTCTCCGAGTGTATGGGCGGGGCGCCGGTCGGAGCCGTCCGCGCCTCGCTCGGCCTCTCCAGCAACGAGGAGGATGTCGATCGGCTGCTGATCCTGCTGCGTCGAATCAGCGAAGATCGGATCGCCCGTACGCCCCTACGCCTCAGCGGAGACGCCGTTGCCTGACGCCGGCTTCTCCGCTCACACCATCGATTGTGGCGGTCACCCCGAAGACTCCGACGATTGCCCTCCCTGGCCTGTTGCGTGCAGAGGAGCAGCGCCGCAAATCTCTGCAGTCGGTCGCCCTACGGAGATCTCCGATCAACAGGGCATCCATCCTCCCGTTCCCTCCGAGGAGCTCAGCGGATGACACCATTAGCGCGTCCGGTACTCACCGTCGCACTGGCCTCGCTCACCTGCGCCTGCGCTTCGACAGCGGCGCGTCAGGCCCCCGCTTCGCCCGGGGAGCCGGCAGCACAGGAAGCGCCCACCGCAGCGCAGCAAGCGCCGACCGCGGCGCCGTTCCAGATCCCGGTCGACTATTACAAGCTCGACAACGGACTCCGGGTTGTCCTGTCGCGGGACACGACTGCCCCGAAAGTCGTTGTGGGCGTGTACTACAACATCGGATTCCGGATCGAACCCCGGGACCGTACCGGCTTCGCCCATCTCTTCGAGCACCTGATGTTCCAAGGCTCGGAAAACCTGGGGAAGATGGAGTTCATCCGGCTGGTGCAGAGCAACGGCGGAGTGCTCAACGGATCGACCCGGTTCGATTTCACCAACTACTTCGAGATCGTCCCCTCGCACACCCTCGAGACTGTGTTGTGGGCGGAAGCGGATCGCATGCGCGGGCTCGACATCACCGAGGAGAACCTGGAGAACCAGAAAGGGGTGGTGACGAACGAGGTGCTCGTGAACGTCATCAACCAGCCCTACGGCGGATTCCCCTGGCTGGACCTTCCCCAGCACGCCAACACGAACTGGTACAACGCCCACAACTTCTACGGTGAGCTGGAAGACCTGCAGGCGGCCACCCTGGAAGACGCCCGCAGCTTCTTCGAGACCTACTACGCCCCCAACAACGCCGCCTTGGTGGTCGTCGGGAATTTCGATCCCGAGCAGACCCGACGCTGGATCGAGCAGTACTTCGCCGACATCCCGGCCGCGCCCCCGGCGGAAATGCCCGACATTTCCGAGCCGCGGCAGACCGAGGAGAAGCGCGCCTCCCGCACTGACGAGAAGGCAACCCGGCCGGCGCTCGCCCTCGGATACCATGCACCTCCGCGCAACACGCCGGAGTACTTCGCCTTCGGGGTCCTGAACGAGATCCTCACCCAGGGACGGGACAGCCGCCTCTACCAGGCGCTCGTCCAGGAGCGCGGTCTGACCGGTGACGTCAGCGGTGGGATAAACCTCCTGGGCAACATGTTCAACATCAACGGCCCCACGTTGATGACGATCTACCTCTTCCACGACCAGAACGTCGAGGCGGATTCCATCGTGGCGGTAATCGACGAGGTGATCGACGAGTTGATGACGACTCCGCTCAGCCAGGAGGAACTGGACGAAGCGCTGGTGCAGGTCCGCTCCGCCCTCTACGACGAGGTGGAATCGATGTTCGGCTTCGGCCGAGCGGATCTGCTCGCCTCCTTCGCCCTCTTCGACGACGATCCGTCGCGCATCAATCGGCTGGAGGAGGAGTTCCGCAGCGTGACCCCCGAGCTGCTCCAGCGCACCGCACAGGAATACCTGCGACCGACCAATCGAACGATCCTGACCATCGAGCCCGGGGCTGCTCCCGGCCAGGAGGGACAGTGATGCGCATCCATTCGGTTCGCCCAGCCCTCGCGCTCGCTGCCGTCGCTTCCATCGCTGTCGTCAGCGTGCCGGCCAGGGCGCAGCAGGCTCCCCCGACGCCCGGCACCCCGCGACCCTTCTCCGTTCCGGCCGCGCGCGAGTTTTCCCTCTCCAACGGGATGAAGGTGACCCTGGTGCCGTACGGAGAGGTCCCCAAGGCGCAGGTGCAGCTCATCGTCCGGGTCGGCAACGTGGACGAAGGGGCCGATGAAGTCTGGCTGGCCGACGTCACGGGCGACCTGATGCAGGAAGGAACCACGAACCGCTCCGCCGAGCAGATCGCCCGCGACGCCGCTTCGATGGGTGGCTCGATCGGGATCGGCGTTTCGTCGGCGCTCACCAACATCTCGGGCGATGCGCTGTCCGAGTTCGTGCCGCAGATGGTGGAGCTGATTGCCGACATTGCGCAGAACCCCTCCTTCCCGGCCGAGGCTCTCGAGCGGATTCGGGCCGACCGGCTGCGCCAGCTCTCCATCCAGCTCAGCCAGCCGCAAGCGCAGGCGCTCAGGAAGTTCGTGTCCGTGCTCTACCCGTCGCACCCGTACGGACGGCCCTTCCCCACTCCGGAGATGCTCCAGGGGTTCACCGCAGAGCAGGTGCGTGCGTTTTACCAGGAGAATTTCTCCGCCGCGCGCGCGCACCTCTACGTCGCCGGGCGCTTTGACGAGGTGGCTACCGAACAGGCGATTCGGGCCGCCTTCGAGGGATGGGAGGCAGGGAGTGAGTCGATGCCGAGCATTCCCTCACCGGAGAGCGGTCGCGCGGTCTACCTCGTCGACTCGCCGGGTGCGGTGCAGTCCACCATCTACCTCGGACTGCCGGTGATCGACCCGTCCAACCCCGATTACATCCCGCTGCAGGTTACGAACGCACTTCTGGGCGGCTCCTTCGCCTCGCGAATCACCAGCAACATTCGCGAGCAGAAGGGCTACACCTACTCGCCGTTCAGCACGCTGTCCTCGCGCTACCGGGATGCCTACTGGGCGGAGATCGCCGACGTCACGACCGACGTGACCGGGCCGGCATTGACGGAGATCTTTTTCGAGATCGACCGGCTGCGGGGAGAGCCTCCATCGGAAGAGGAGCTGCGCGGCATCCAGAACTACCTGGCTGGCACCTTCGTCCTGCAGAACTCCTCACGCGGCGGGATCATCTCGCAGCTCTCCTTCATCAACCTGCACGGCCTCGGCCGCGACTGGCTGGAGAGCTACGTGCCGCGGGTCTATGAGGTCACACCTGCGGAGGTGATGCACATTGCCCGCACGTACCTCGATCCCTCACGCATGACGATCGTGGTGGTCGGAGACCGGTCAAAGATCGAAGACCAGCTGAGGGAGTTCGGAGAGATTCGCGAATGAAGTGAGGAGAAGGAAAGCATCGGACGAGGCCTCGGCTCGGGCTTGCCGCCACAGAACGTCCGGGAGAGCCTCGGGTTTCCGGCTTCCGCGGGCGGAGTATGCTCCGACCGACGCCTCGTCCGTGCTGGATTCGCGAGTCGCCGATACCGGCGGGCGCTCACTCGTAGCGCAGCGCCTCGACCGGATCCACCGTGGCCGCGCGGCGAGCCGGAAGGACTCCGGCAAAGATGCCGATGGCGGTGAGGATCCCCACCGTCCCCAGGCCAATCCACCAGGATAGCTGTGGGTTGGCGATGAACGTCATTGCCGTGTTGGCGTCCGGTATGCTGGCCACGGCCACGACCAGCGTCGCCGCCAGCCCTAGTCCAATCAACCCTCCGGTCATCGCCAGCAGCGTTGCCTCGGCCACGAACTGGGTGACGATGTGCTTCCGCCGGGCACCCAGCGCGCGCTTGATCCCGATTTCCCGAGTGCGCTCGCGCACCACTACGTACATCACGTTCGCCAGCCCGATCCCCGCTACCGTCAGCGTCAGCGCCCCCACCACGCCAAGGAAGATCTGAATCCCCACCGCGATCAGGCGAGACATGCGCAGGTTCTCGATGAAATCCCAGATCCCTAGCGCCCCCTCGTCGTCGGGGTCGAACTGGTAGCGGGCACCCAGCACCTCATAGATCCGTCGCTTCACGTACTCCGCCTGGGTCGCGTCACGCGGGCGAACGATCAGCGAGCTCACGGTGGTGCGACCGTACAGCGCCGCCATGGTCGACGAAGGGATGATGATTCGATCCGCGTCGGGGCCATTGTTCATCGAGGTCTGAAACTTGGGAACCATCGTCCCGACCACGGTGAACGGAACCCCATCCACGAAGAGGGTCTGCCCCACCGCACTGGTGTCCGGGAAGAGCCGCTTCGCGATGGAGTCCCCGAGGAAAGCGACCCGGCGGCGCTGCAGGACGTCCTGCGCGTTGAGGAAGCGGCCTCCAGCGGCCGGGTACATGTTCCGCAGGATGCTGAAGCTCGGATCCACCCCCTCCATCATCGTCGTCGTCTGGATCGATCCCGCACGCAGCACTGCTCCCCACTTCCCGTAGCTAGGACTGACCAGGTCGATCTCGGGGATGTTGTCCTTCAGCAGCTTCAGATCCTCCTCATGGAGCGGATTGTACCGGCCCGTAGGCAGCCCCTGATAAGGCCGGGTCGTGGTGCCGCCATAGATGATGAAGATCTGCTCGCCCGCGCCGAGCTGGCCGTTGAGGATCGCGTGCTTCAACCCCTCCCCGAACGAGAGCAGCAGGACGATCGAGAGGGTACCCCACCCCACGGCGAAGATGGTGAGGAAGGCACGGGTCTTCTGCGTCTTCAGGTCACCGACGAAGTCCTGCAGCAGATTCTTCCACATCGGTGAATCCTCAGGTCCCGTAACGCAGACTCTCCACGGGGTCCAGGTTCGCCGCGCGGCGAGCCGGGAAGAGACCGGAGAAGAAGGCGACGATCGCCAGTAGCGTCAGCGTAACGCCCACCACCATCGGCGACATCTCCGGCGTGCCCACCTCTTCCTGGATGGGTAGCAGGCCCGCGACCTTGACCATGGCGATGGAGATGATGAGCCCGATGGTGGCGCCGATGGCCACGATCATCGTCGTCTCCAGAAAGATCTGTCCGAGGATGTCGCTCCGCCGGGCCCCCAGTGCTCGCTTGATACCGATTTCCCGGGTTCGCTCACGCACGACGATGTACATGATGTTGGCGACCCCCACGCCGCCCACGATCAGGGTGAAGCTCCCCACCACACCCAGAAAGAGATTGAAGCCGAGGAACAGGTAGTTGAACATTTTCATGTTCTCAGCCGTGTCCCAGACGTAAACCGCATCCCGATCGGCGGGATCGTAGCTGTGGCGGTTCGCGAGCACCTGGGTCGCCGCAGCGCGCACCTCCCCGGCTTGCGTGGGATCCGCGGGCTGGTAGAGGATTCGCGACACGTACCGGTCGCCGAACATGGAGGTGTAGGTCGTCGACGGAATGAAGAGCCGGTCCTTGTCCTGCGACTGGTAGGACGAGTTCTGCGTCTTAGGCTGCATCACCCCCACGACGATGAACGGCGTATCGCGGATGTAGATGGTCTCACCGATCGGGTCGGCGCCGGCGAACAGGAGGTTGGCCAGCTCGTCGCCGATGAAAGCGACGCGCCGGCGCCGCTCCATGTCTCGCTGGTTGAAGAAGCGCCCACCCGGAGCCGCGAAGACGTTGCGCATCCCGGCGTACTCGGGATAGACGCCGGAAACGAACGGGTTTGCGACCTGCCGACCACGACGCACCGGCGTCCAGTCGCCGTATTCAGGGCTCACACGCAGGATCCCCGGTACCTCCGATCGCAATGCCGCCACGTCCCCCTCGTCGAGGCGTATCTGCCGTCCCTCGGTAAATCCCTGGTAGGGCAGTGTGGTCACCCCTGGCGTCAGGATAACGACGTACTCGCCGATCCCACGTGCATTCCGCTTCATCTGCTTCGCCAGCCCCGTCCCGAAGGCGAGGAGGACCACCACCGCCACCGTTCCCCAGGTGATCCCCATGATGGTCAGGCTGGTTCTCAGCTTCTGCCGCTGCAGGTCCACGAGGAACTCGCGGACGACGGTGAGCCCGGGCATGGGATATCAGTCGATGGTCTGGGTAGGCTTCTCCAGCACCTGCTCGCCCTCGCTCAGGCCCTCCAGCACCTCGACCTGCATGGCGTCGCTCAGCCCGGTCCGAATCGCGCGACGCTCCGTCGTGCCATCAGGGCGGCGCACCGTCACCCACGCTCCGCCGTCCTCGAAAGTGACGAGCCGCTCGGGAATCGCCAGAACGTTCTTGCGCTCGTTGATGATGACCTCGGCATTGGCCGACAGTCCGGCACGCAGCTTAACGTCGGGGGCCGCGTCGAGCTCGATCTCCACCGGGAAGCTGGTGGCGTTTTCCTCCTTGGTCGCCTTCAGAGAGATGCGCGCGACGCGACCGGTCACCTTCGCGTCGGGGAGCGCCCCGATCTTCACCTGAACCGGCATGCCCTCCTTCAGCCGTCCGACGTCGATCTCGTCCACAGTGCCGCGGAAGACCAGGTGCTCCATGTCTGCCATGGTCATCAGGACCGTCCCCTCCTGGTAGGAGGTAAGGGGGACGACCGGATCGCCCGGCTCAACGGTGCGATCCAGGATGTAACCGCTGATCGGGGCGCGCACGACTGACTCGACGTTGGAATCCTCGATGCGGCCGCTCTTCAGCAGCTCCAGGCGCTCACGCGCGGTGCGCACCTCCAGCTCGGCCTGCTCGAACTGTCGCTGCGCCACCTCGAACTCCTGCTGGGAGATCAAGCCGCGCTCTGCCAGTGCCCGCTGACGCTCGGCTTCCCGCCGATAATTCTCGAGCTGCAGCTCCTGCATCTCGAGGGCGCGCTGGGTCTCCACCATCTCGAGCGGAGTCGGATCCGGCCGGATCTCCAGCAGGGGATCACCGGCGGCCACGAAGTCACCCTCCTCCGCGTAGGCCCTTCCCACCACCCCCGACACCTTCGACTTGACGCTGACCTCCACGTCCGGCTCGATCGTGCCCACAGCCAGCGCCTTGTCGACGACGTCGGCACGTGACACCACTACCGCCGCGACTCCTTCGTCGTCGGCCCCGCGGGCACTGGACACTGCCAGACCGCCCGCGACGAGAACAAGGATACCCGCGGTTCCGAGTATGAACCGGTTGCGCTTCTTCATGGAAAACTCCGGAATGCCAGGTGCGGAGCTGTGAGGTAGGTCTGGAGAGCCTCGACGGCTATGTCAGGCGCTTGCCGCCCGGACTACGGGGGGAGAGGAGGGAAAGTTTCGGAAGGAAGGGCCCCCGAGAAGGGGCCCCGATCGTACCGCCGCCTCAGGTTCGCTGCACGGGGATCCTCACGCGGGTAGTCTCCCACTCGAGCACGAGGTCCACCGCATCCTCTCCCTGCGGCTCCGCGCGGATGACGAAGGTCTCCACCGGCGCGTCAATCTGCTCGGAGGGAACGGTCGCCCGACCAACCTCTTGCGCGCGAACTTCTTCCGTGTACTGGTTCTCGATCCCCCACTGAGACGTGGAGGCGTTGACGATCACCGTCCACTCTTGCTCGCCCGGAACGGTATAGAGCGAATACGAGCCCGGCTCCACCTGGATGCCTGCAATGGTCGCGGCGACCGGCAGATGGATGGTGGTCGGCTCGTTGGCACCCGTACGCCATAGCTGGCCATAGGGAACGAGGCCCCCGAAGATCGTGCGTCCACGCATGGACGGACGTCCGTAGCACACCAGTGACCTTTGCCCGCCCAGCGTGAAGGCAGTGGAATCGTAGGGGCTGGGCCGCCCTTCCACCGGCATGTTCGGCGAAGGAGTGCAGGCCACAGCGACCTGCTGAACCGAGTCGGCGTTCGCGGAACTGGACGATCCCTGGCCGTCACTTGCAGGTGAGGGGGCGCAGGCGACCAGCGTCAGCATGACTCCGGCGACAGTCAACCGGGATTCGAGCATCGGTTCCTCCTTTGGGAGATGGCGGCAGGCTGAATTCAGGCTCGACAATCTACGTACGAAGCCCCGGAAGTCCAGCGGAATCGCCGCCGAACGCAGCCTCAGAGACCCGCGTCCACCTGAACCTCGAATCGCCACCCTTCACTCCCCTGCACTTCCCGTAGCGCCCGCGCGAGATCGAAGCGCAGGATTCCGTCGAGGAAGCTCACGCCCACGCCGGCGGAGAGGAGGATCGGGTCCAGCTCCACGTCCGCCGCGTCGCCAGCCCAGCCCGCGTCGCTGAAGAGGACCACGCGCGCACCCGGCGCGGAGGTGGCGATCTCTGCCCGCGCGGTCCAGAACGACTCCCCGATGGCCGCGCTGCCCTGGTAGCCCCGGACCGTCCGGCCGCCGCCGAGGAAGTAGTGGCTCTGCACCGGCGCCGTACCGAAGGTCGTGCCCCCGTCCAGCTCGAGCCCTCCCAGCAGATCGAACGGAAGAGGGGCGGCGCCACGCAGGGTCAGCTGCGGCTGGGCGAAGCTGAAGCTCCCGGTGGAGCCGAGAAGAGAAGCCGTAGCCTGACCGCGCCATCCGGCCGGATCGGCGCCGATGCTCCCGGTCAGCGCCAGTTGCCCGCCGACCTGTTCCGCCTCCTCCGCCGTGAAGTTGGGACGGAAATCCTGCTCTCCGAACGTGTTAGGCAGGTTGAAGTCGGTATGTTTCTCGGCCGGGCGCTGCAGCTCGCCGAAGAGCCGCCATTGCAGACCGTCGGCCGTGCGCGCCGGCTCGCGGGTCACCTCCACGCCCCAGGATCGGTAGTAATCGCCGTCATCGCGTCCCAGGAAGAAGGCCGCCAGGGAGCTGCCGAAACCCATCATCCCTTCACCGGGGCCGACCGCGTCCAGCCTCCGGTAGGCGGCGAGCCGCTGTCTCGACAGCGCCGTGTTCCGCGTAGCCGCGACCTCGAAGTTGGGCGCGAGGTCGGCCAGACCCAGACGAACCGTGGCGTCCAGCGAAGCCACGCCCATCTCCATGTTGGCGGCAGCGCCCAGCGAGAGCCCCTCCACGCGATTGTAGCGAACCAGATCGAAGCCCTGCAGCCCTGCGCGCCAGGTGATCGGGGCGAGCGCCAGCGGAGGGCTTGCGATATCCTGCACGCGCGAAAGGAGCTCCTCCATCTCCCGGTCGGTGACAATCGGATCCTCGGCCGAGAAGATCGAGGGAGGCAGCAAGGCGCTGGCCACCAGCTCCGTGGAGTCGACCGCCGCACGGGTGACCACCACCTGGCAACGGTCCCCAGCGCACTCACATCCGATCCGGACGATCCCCGGGCCGGACGAGTCCCTATCCTCGCGCCTGACTTCCGCCCGGCGCCGGCGCTCCTCCCTTTCCCAGGACTCCTCGCCGGCGTCGCCACCACCCCCGCATAGGCTATCGGGTGGCAGCGCGGGCAGCTCTGGCAAAGGCACGTCCGCAGGCAGGGCTGCGATTTCGTAAGAGTCGTACTTCCGCTCCATCCGCAGACCAACCTTCAAGAGGTTGGCCGCTTCACCCTCCCCTTCGAGCGCAATCAACCTGGGCAGCCACCACTGTTGGTCCCAGAGCCCGTACTCGATGGTGATGAACCGAAGGTCGCCCCGAAGAGGCCGCAGGATGCGTGGTACCTCGTCATCGTCATCATCCGGCTCGTTGTCATCGTCCGCGAGGTGCCGCGCGTCGCGGTCGTAGTCGAAGGGACGGGCCATACGTAGGATCGCCCGTACGACCGCGTAGTTGCGATCCTCGAGCCAGAGCGAACCGCGCACCAGAAACGGCTCGCTCCGACGCGGAAGCACCTCCAGCTCCAGCAGACGGATCACGGTCCCGTCCGGCAGGCGCATGGTGGTCGTCTCGCCGGAGCGAAAGCGGTAGTGCCGTTCGCTACCCTGTGCTAGAGGGTGATGGAGGAAGCTGGAGTCCTCGAGACTCATTCCATCGCCGAGTGCGAGGGCGAGGCGGTCGGCGGTCGGGTCGAAGAAGGTACCGCCGCAGTCGTCGTCGCCTGCGCGTACCTCCCTGCTGAACATCGGAACCGCTTCGCGCGCGCCGAGCAGATCGATCCGGATGGTATCGCCGCGGACCCACTCGACGCGGCTGGCGGCCTCGCACCGGTAGAGTGTCCGGTTGCGACGCAGGGCGTGGAGGCCGATCGAGATCCGGCTACGAGCCACCGTGGTGTACCGCTCGATCCGCCCCTCGACCGCCGAACGACGATTGCGCGCCCTCTCCACCAGCTGCCGGGCGCCGTCGTCTAGATAGGCGTCGGCCGGAGCGGCCTGGGCGGACGACGTACCGAGCTGGAATGCAAGCAGTGCGATGGAAAGAACGGAAGGCATGCTGGAGGCCCGTTAAGGTTCGATCAAGCCTCTACGCAGCCGGCGACCGGGGGGGTTCCAGCGGTGACCATCAACGCAAACGGCACCCCGCCTGGGGTGCCGTTTGCCCTGTCCCGCCGGACACTCGCACGCTAAGCGCCCGCGCTGGTTGTGGCGTATCAAGCCTTGGCCGGCAGTGCAACGCTCTTCCGCGCCCGAACGTAGGCGTGCGCCCGCTCGTAGAGAGCGAGTATCGAACAGGCAGAAGTCAGCAGAGCATATCGCACCAGCACCCCGGGCAGTGCACGGGGTGTGACCAGGTGCATCAGACCGTCGGCGCCTCGCTCCAGCATGACCAGCCCGCGCCGGCGAAATCGCATCAGTACCAGATATCCGTTGGTGACCGCCGACCAGCCGACCATCGCCGCAACCGCCAGCAACGTCACCGACCAGTAAAGGATCATTTGCAGACCTCCTGCTCACGGGATCACCGCTTTCCACGGGACCGCGGGACCCATGGTGCCAGAGCCGTGCCGGAAGGTTCACGCGCTCCTGGCAAACGCGTCTCTCCCAGATGAGAAACGTTTCAGGAGCGTAAAACGTTTCAGTCTCGCGAAGAGGGCGCGAACCGTGGCGGTCGGCGGGAGGTCGGGTGCCGGTGCCGGCAGCGAGCTCAGCGGCGGGCCTGGCTCCTCCTCTCCTGTTTGCGCTCCTCGACCCGCACGAACCACATGCAGACGAAATAGACGATCAGGGTGAACAGTGCGAAGACGCCGGCGTGTAGCAGCAGTTTGGCCATTTTGGAAGATCTTACTCAGGTTCAGGTCCGGAGCGACGTATAATATGCCGGGACCGGGGCCGTTGCCAGCGCTCCAGCCCCCGGCATCGGTCTTCTGCCCTTTTCCTGCGAGCGACTACTCTGCCTGAAACCGCCGCCTCGAGTTTCCCGTACGAACCGGAAAGCGCGACTCACACCACCGGAGGACTCCATGTCGACGAATGAAGGCGATCGCTCCCTGCTCGGAACGATCATATCGTGGTTCTTCGTGGCTCTGCTCGTGATCGCAGGGCTGAAGCTCGCATTCTGGGTCTTTGGGGCGGCGCTTGGAATCGGCACCTGGTTGCTGTTCACCATCGGACCCATCCTGCTGGTCGGCTGGCTGGTGGTGAAGCTGATTCGCTTCCTCAGCCGTCCGCGCGAGTACTCGGACTTCTGAAGCGAGCCGGAGCCGGAGCGATTACCGTTCCTGCTGCAGTGCTGTAAGCCACCATCTCGTAGTGAGCCAAAAACAGAGGGGCCGCCGAATGGCGGCCCCTCTGCTGCATAGTGGACCAGGCGTTCAGGCCGCGTCCCCGCCGGGACGTCCTCCACCCTCCTCCGAGCCGGGCGCTGCGTCCGACCCACCGCCGGAGGAGGTGCCACCGGTGCTCCACCCCGCGCCCCCACCGGAGGCCTCGCCTCCTGCCGCTCCGCCCATCCCGCCACTCGCACCGCCGGCTGAAAAGCCTTCACCCGCGGAGGCCCCTTCCGCGGATCCCGCCTCTCCACCAGCCGCGGCAGATGCGCCTTCCTCAGTCGAACGGCGAGCCCGGCTCTCCAGCTCCGAGCGCAGCTCCTCCAGCTTCGTCTGCATCCGGCGCAGCACGTTGTCCAGCCGTGGCTGGATCTCGCTGATGAACTCCTCCACCTTGGGCTGTGCCTGCCGCATACGGGCGTCCACCTTGGGCTTCACGTCGGCCAGGGCCGAATCTACGGTGGCGTCGAGCTCCTCGAGTGCGCGCTTCACCTTCGGTCGGATCTCGTCGATCGCGCGCTCGATCCGCGACTGCAGCTCGTCGAACGCGTCGCGCTTCCGTCCCGGTCCGCTTTCGTTCTCCATCGCTCCCTCCCGAGTGGCGTGCGTGAGCCCGACCGGTCGGTCGGTGTTTACTCCTACTACGGCCCGAGGTGATTGCGGTTTCGGTGGATCCACCTCGCTCGCAGGGACGTCTGAACGGAGCAGGCGAATTCCCGAACCGGCACGATCCGATCTGATCCCCCTACCACTTCCCCGCGGAGTGTTGCGGCCCGGGCGAGGCTGCGCGACGAAAGGGCAACAGTACCGAGGAGCGCGGCCCCGCTCGGGCACATCGCGTTGCACCAGCCCGCCGCAGGCGACACTCACCCACCAGCCTCGATCTTGATCACGATCTTCCTCACCGGATCGCGCGCCCCGGCCATGCACCCGTTCTTGTGGGCCTCGCCCGGGAAAAGGATGGCGAAATCACCCGGGATCAGGAGCACCGAGCTGCTGGCCGGCGGATCGTGGTAGAACTCCGCGTCGCGCTCCTCGTCGTACGGCACTTCCACCTCCAGCCCCTCACCCGGAGCCCGCAGGATCCGCTCCCGCCCCGCGACCACGTACTGGAGGTCGATATAGCGACGGTGAATCTCGAACCTGCGGTCGGCGGAGGGGCCCGTCTCATAGCTCTGCACCAGCGCGAAGACCCGCTCTCCTTCAATAGGAAAGCGGCCGTCGGGAGAGTTCGGGTCGAACGCCTCCAGGAAGTCGAACCCCAGACGAAGGCGGGGATGCAGGTGGTCGTAGTGGGCGCGGTTCGCCAGCGTGTCGAAGATCATCTACACCTCGGAGGGGGTCAGCCACACCTCAAAGAGCGGCTCACGGGCGGAACCGGTGTGCTCACGAAGCCATGTCGACAAGGTGCGGATGCTCGACCTGCCGCAGCCTACGCGCGGTCGCTTCCATCTCGCGCATCGCCCGCAGCAGATTCAACCCGGCGATCTTGCGCAGCTCCTCGA
The DNA here is from genome assembly GCA_036375715.1 of Longimicrobiaceae bacterium. Classification (NCBI taxonomy): domain Bacteria; kingdom Pseudomonadati; phylum Gemmatimonadota; class Longimicrobiia; order Longimicrobiales; family Longimicrobiaceae; species Longimicrobiaceae bacterium. The sequence continues at coordinate 18,483 of DASVBS010000081.1, forward strand.
CGGTGTATCCGCGGCGGGCGAGCTCCGCAAAGAGTGCCGGATAGCTGCTCACGTCCTCCAACCCGACCGGCACCGAGCTGATACCGTCGAAATCTCCCCCGATCCCGATGTGGTCGATGCCGGCTACCTCGCGGATATGGTCGATGTGATCGGCGACGTCGCCGAGGGTCGCGTGCCCGCTCACGTTGACGAACTCCGGGACGAAGGTGACCATCACCACCCCGCCGTTACGGGCGAGCTCCCGCAGAACATCGTCGGGCACGTTGCGCGGGTGGTCCGTCACAGCGCGGGCCGAAGAATGTGAGAAGATGACAGGGGCGCGGCTCACCCGTAGCGCATCCCGCATGGTCTCCGGACTGGTGTGACTGAGGTCGACGAACATCCCAAGCCGATTCATCTCCCGGACCACGGCCTCTCCGAACGGAGATAGGCCGCCGTGCCGCGGCTCGTCGGTGCCGGAGTCGGCCCAGTCGGTCGTTCGGCCGTGGGTCAGCGTCATGTACCGCACGCCCAGCGCGTAGAAGAGGCGAAGCGCCGAGAGCGAGCCCTCGATCGCGTGCCCTCCTTCGACCCCGATGAGAGAGGCAATCCGCCCGTTGCTCTGCGCTGCGACGATGTCGTCGGCCGTTCGCGCCCATTGTAGGTCGGGATAGCGCTCGACCATCCGGTGGACCATGTCGATCTCGCGCAGGGCGTGGCGTAGCGCTCCATTCTCCATTGAATCGGTGCTGACGTACGCCGACCAGAACTGCGCACCCACATGACCCTCTCGCAGCCGCAGCAGGTCGGTGTGCAGAAACGGCTGCGGGCGTGCCAGGTCCACCACGTCGAGGCTGCCGCCCCGCTCCAGCACCTGCGAAGGGAAGTCGTTGTGGCCGTCGATCACCGGGGTTGCCCAAAGCGCCCTCAGCGCGGTCGCGACGGGGTCCGCCGGACTGAGTTCCACCTCGCGGCCGGTCGCGCAACCTCCCAGAGCCAGGACGACCAGCAGCGCCGTCGAGCGAACGTGACGTCTTTTCATCTTTTCATCGGATCACGGATTCAGCGTTTGATGCGCGCGAGCGCTCAGGCGACCTGGTGGGCCACTGCTTCCTTCGGGCGAACGTAGTTCTTCATGCCCGTCCCGAGAAGAAGGGTGGCGATCACCAGCACCGCTCCGGTCCAGAAGGGTACGCCCACACCGAGGTGATCGTACGCCCAACCGGCCCATAGCGGGCCGAGCACGCGCGCCACTCCGCCAAATGTCTGCTGAACCCCCATGTAGAGTCCGCGCTCGTGCCGCTCGATGATGCGGGAGAGGAGCGAGGTGATGCAGGGGAAGGTGAACGCGGTACCCAGCGGCACCAGCGCCACCGCGAGAGCAAGCGGGACGTACCCATAGGTCAGGGGAATCGTGGCCAGGCCGGTCGCCAGCAAGACGATGCCGATCCGGGAGAGACGCGCCTCCCCCACCCTGTCCACCAGCGGGCCGAGAATGCCGGCCCGCGTGAGGACGGAGATCGTGCCGATGTACATGAAGAAGTACCCGATCGTCTGCTCCGTGACCTCGAAGCGATACGCCAGGAAGAGGGCCAGTATGGCCGTCATCGCCTGGAACGAGCCCATGGCGATCGCGTAGATCCAGATCAGGCGGGAGGCGGGCTCCCGGCTGTTCCGGATGACCCCCCAGATGGCCTCGACGGAGCGACGCTGGCGCGTCCCCTCCGGGCGGGAGCGGACATCGTGGGACTCCCGGAGGAAGCGCCAGGCGAAGCCGATGTTGAACAGGCAGAGAGCTGCTGCCACCAGACCGGGTGCCTCGCGGCCCCAGGCATAGGTGGCGGACCCCAGCACGGGGCCGATGGCCACGCCGAGGTTGGTTGCGGCTGAGATCCAGCCGAGGCTGCGCGCCCGGTGCTCGGGCTCGCTTGCGTCCGCCACGTACGCCTGGATCACCCCCACCGTCCCTCCTCCCGCACCCTGCACCACACGCGAGAGGAGCAGCAGCCACAGCGATGTCGCGTAGCTGAAGATCACATACGCCAGTACGGAGAAGGTCAGGCCGATCAGCAGGGCGGGACGCCGCCCGCGCCGGTCCGAGACCCGCCCCCAGAAAGGGGCGCTCAGGAGCTGCGCGACGGAATACGCGGAGACGAGCACCCCGACGATCATCCCGCTACCGCCGAGCTCCACGGCGTAGAACGGAAGCAGTGGGATGACCATCAACAATCCCACCATGTCCATGAACGCCGTGATCATCAAAACGAAGAGCTTGCCCAGCGTATTCCCCGTTTGGCTGGTGACGAAGGTGCGAGCCGACGTGCGGACCGGACGTATCGGCCGGTAGCTCGTGCGCCAGAATGCCGCGCGGTCCCTGACGAGGACGGCGGCCGCGGAGTTTCGATCAGAGCCCCACACTCGCGAGAGCCGGCAGCGAGCAGCGCCGCGATTGCGGTCACCCGGCATCCTGGCGGATGCAATCTAAATGTCGAAAGAACGGGGGCACAGCGCGCGAGGACCCGCCGCGGCGGAAGGGCCTGACCTCCCTGACCGGGCCGGTTGCCGCAGCTGCGCGCTGCGGAGCGACGGCGTGACCGAGTGCTGGGGAGACGGGGACCGCCGTGCTCAACCTTCCCGAACCACCGACCGGGATCGTGGCGACGGCGGTTTCACCGACCCGAATCGACGTCACCTGGGAGGACACGAGCGACACCGAGTGGTCGTTCCGCGTGAACCGCCAGGTCCTCCGGGACGACGGGTTCAGGGACTGGCAGTACCTCGGGGCGACGTCCGACGGAGGGCTAGCTTGAAGGCCAGCGTCCAATCGCCCGTGCCTCGGGGCGCCCGAGGTAAGCCGCCGAGGCCCTGCCCGGCAGACGCACCGTTTATTTCGGCGAAGCGAGCACGACCTGGATGGGCCGGGAGCTGGAAGCGGACCCGGCGAGCAGGTGCGCAATCGAGTTCGCGTAGTACCTCAGCAGCGGAAGTTCGGTGGGACGGGCCTGCAGGAAGCCCTCGTTCTCGTCCACCAGATGGCGGAGGCGCAGCATGCGCAGGCCAACCTCCACCGCGTATTCCCGGTCTCGGCGGGGGATGTAAACGTGCGCCCCCGACGCCTCCAGCTCGCTGAACAGCGACTGAACCTGCGATTTCAGCTCCATGGACGTCAGGGGACACCCCGCGTTGCGCAGCAGAACCGTCGCGAGCACCGGCACCGGTAGCACGGGTATCACCGCGCCTACCGCTCTCATCAGCGTCCGGCCCAATGCCTCCATGTGGGGCGCGCGCTCGTCTCGAGTCATGCGACGGAAGTCGAGTCCTCGCTGGAGCATGAACTCCCTTGCCGAGATCGGCGCGCCGAAGTTGACGCAAGCGTAGCCGAAGCGGTGCCAGCGGTTGCGCGCCATCAGGGCGAGGTTGTGGAGGATGAAGCGGACGGTGCGAGCGACCGCGGTCACGCGGGAGGGGCGAGGTGCGCCGGGATCGAGCTCGGCCAGAAGCGTCCGGTCCTCGAGGGTGCGATCGTAATTGATGCCAACCGGGATGAAGACCACGTCCTTCACCCCTTGCGGGTCGAAGGAGCGCAGCATGTAGTCGAGCAGGCCCAGCTTGGGCTCGCGCAAGAGCCCGTCGCGGGTGAGGCCTCCCTCCGGATAGACCGCCTGCGTGACGCCCCCCACGGTGGCCATGTGCACATACACCTCGAGCACGCGGCGATATAGCTCGTCGCCCGACTTCCGCCGTACGAAATAGGCGCCCATGGAACGGATCAGGCTACGGAGCGGCCAGATGCGCGCCCATTCGCCGACCGCGTAGCTCAGAGCGGCACGTTTGGCGGCGAGGTAACCCACCAGGATGTAATCCATGTTGCTGCGGTGGTTCATGACGAAAACCACCGTCGCCCCCGGCGCCATGCGCGCCAGCCCCGCTTCGTCCGAGTAACCGAGCCGAACCCGATAGAGCATCCGGGCGATCTTGCGAGCGATCGCGTACCCCACCCGGAAGTAGAGATAGGCGTTGAAGGCCGGAACGATCTCCTGTGCGTAGCGCCGGACTCGGGCGACCACCACATCGCGCGGCATGCCCTGCGCGCGGGCATACTCTTCCGCCGTCTCCATGACGCGCGGATGATAGATGACGCGCTCGATCAGCACCTCGCGCCGGGTGAGCTCGAAGGGAGGAATACGGATGCGCAGGCGGGTGTTCACCCGATCGATGATGCGGTTGGTCCGCTGCCGCACGAACCAGCGGACCCCGGGCACGAAGAGCCCGTCGAAGAGAGCCCAGAGCGACAGCAGGACCAGCAGGAGGAAGAGCCAGACGGGGAGGGAAATCGAGGAGTTCATGGCGACGATTTCGGTGGATCGTTCCCCCTGCCCTCCCTTTTCGGCCGCCCCCCACTCGCCCCTCCACGAGACCCGCCGGGCCGCTCGCTCCGTTGGCGGTAGAGCAGCCGCGCGGGACGCAGGGCATCCGCCCCGAATCGGCTGCGCAGGCGATCGGCCGCGCTGGCCAGCGCGCGATCCCGCGCGCTCTCCGGAGGAGGAATCAGGTCCACCAGGCGGCCCTGCGCGTTCTCTCCGTGCGTGTCCAGGTTGGTAAGGCCAACGCCGATCAGCCGCACCGGATCGTCCCGCCGGGCTCGCAAGCTGTGCAGGAGCTCGCGGGCGACGGTGAAGATCGCTCGCTCGGTCTGTATCGGCGCATCGAGCGTCCGGCTCCGAGAGCGGTCCTGGAAGTCGGCGTAGCGCAGCTTGACCGTGACGGTCCGGGTAAACAATCCCTTCCTCCTCAGCGACGAGGAGACGTCTATCACCAGCGCGAGCAGCGCCTCCTCGAGCTCCACCACGGAGCTCAGATCCCGGCCGAAGGTCCTCTCGCTGGAGATGCTGCGCGAGCCAACCCCGCGCCCGCCGATCGAAGCCTCGTCTATGCCGCGGCAGCGCCGCCACAGCCACTCCGCCCGCTCGCGTCCCCACCAACCCGCCATCGTGGCGATGTCCAGGGCGCGAAGCGCCTCCATCGAGGTCACTCCGCGCCGACGGAGCTCCGCCTCGAAGGAAGGACCGATCCCGATGAGATCACCGATTTGCAGCCGCGCGACGAAGCTCTCCTCCTCGCCGGGAGGCACGACGAACACCCCGCGCGGCTTCGCAAACCCGGTAGCGAGCTTCGCTACCAGGCGATTGGTCCCTCCGCCGATGGAGACGTCCAACCCCGTGCGCTCCTTCACCTGTCGCTGCAGCGCACGGGCAATCGCCTCGAGGGACTCGTGGCGGTAGAGCTCTTCCGTGCCCGTCAGGTCCAGGTAGGCTTCGTCGACCGAGGCGACGGCCATCACCGGGGTCCAGTCCGCCAGCACCTCGCGCAGCTCGTGGCTCTTCTGTCGAATCATGGCTCCCGGGACCCGAACCACAACCGCCTTCGGGCAGAGCCGGAGCGCGGTCGCCATCGGCATCGCGCTCCGCACGCCGAACGCGCGACAGCCGTAGCTCGCCGAGGTGACCACGCCGCGGCCGGTCGGGCTGCCGCCGACCAGGATGAGCGGCTCATTCGCGAGTCGCTCCGGATCCTCCAGGCTCGCGCACTGGACGAACATCGCGTCCACGTCGACGTGGAGGATCCGGCGCGGCCGTCTGGAGGTCGGCAGCGACGAGGGAGCCAGAGCATCCATCAGGGTTCAGGCGTCGGGCACCAGCTTGTAGACGCTGCCGGAGAGACTCACCACGTACACCTCACCCTCGTTGTCCACCCCGAAGGAGGAGATGTTCGACACGCCGTCGAGGTCGAGCGGAGCGTCGCCGCGCGCCTCACCGTCTTCGTAGCGGAAAGAGCGGATCCAGTCGCGCCCGAAGTCGGCGTACAGGTACCGCCCCTGCAGCTCCGGAATGGCCTCTCCGCGATAGACGACACCCCCGGTGATGGAAATTCCCTGGGAGTGGGGGTACTCCACGACCGGCAGGACGAGGCCCTCCTGATCGCAGTTGGTTTCAGGCTCGAAGCAGTGCGTTCCCTCCATCCGGTCCCAGCCGAAGTTCAGGCCCCCTTCGTCGGCCGGTACCACCGATACCTCCTCCCAGGCGTTCTGCCCCACGTCGGCGACGTAGAGCAGGTTCTCCTCGGGGTCGAAGGCGACCCTCCAGGGATTGCGGAGCCCCAGGGCCCAGATCTCGGGGCGCGCGTCCGAGCGGTTGGCGAAGGGGTTATCCTGCGGGACCGCGTAAGGATCTCCTCCGTCGACGTCGATGCGCAGGATCTTGCCCAGCAGCGTGTTGAGATTCTGACCGTTCCCTTGCGGGTCGCCCCCGCTGCCGCCGTCACCGGTGGGGATGTAGAGCCTCCCGTCCGGACCGAAGAGGAGGTGCCCACCGTTGTGGTTTCGGAAGGGCTGATCGAAGCCGATTACGAGCTTCGCTGAGGATGGGTCGGCGCGATTCGGATCGCTGGAGCTCACCGAGTACCGCTCGACCCGCGTGTCCCCGTTGGAGTCGGTATAGTTTACAAAGAAGTACCCGTTGGTCGCGTAGTCCGGGTGGAAGGCTACGCTGAGCAGCCCTTGTTCGTTGCCGCCGCTCTCTACCTTCGAGTCGATGTCGAGAAAGGGCTCGGGCAGGAGCTGTCCATCCTGGACGATGCGAATCCGCCCCGGCTGTTCCACGATGAAGAGGCGGTCGTCTCCCGGGGGCGAAGCAATGTGCACGGGCCGGGTCAGGCCATCCACCACTTCCTGCAGACGAACACCCACCTCGGTCGGCGGGGTGTTGTCTGGCGGGTTGTTTGGGCTACCAGGATCGTCGTCGGCATCCAGCGCACCGGAGCAACCGGCAGTAAGCAGTAGGATCAGGGCGCAGCGAAGCATGTGTCTACGGGCCAGAGGTTTGCGAGCAATGCGGTCGCCATCGCCAATGTGCGGGCGGGCTCGGATCGACGGCAATAGCGACCCCCGAATCCGTTCGTGCGAGCGTCTTAGAGGTCGCGTCCGCGCCAGGGCTCGTTCGCGTCGAGACAGTCGGCGAGCTCTATGTACACCCGTCGGGCAGCTTCGGTGAACGCGTCGTCATCGTGGGTCAGGGGGAGCAGGGCATCACGAATGCGTTCGGAAAGGCTCCCGCTGGCGATGATTCGTTCGGCCAGGTCCAGGTATTCCCCCTCGTCTCTACGGGCGTCGCGGCGCGCGCGCTCCAGCAGGCCACGGAGCACGTCGCGCACGGAGGCCTTCCCCTCGTTGTCGCGATCCGAGGTTCCCGCCAGGTGCATCGCCCATACCCGCGCCTCGCTGCCGGCACCGATGGTGGCGTGAAAGTCGTCCACCAGCAGCGCATGCGGAGGCAGCTCGAGCCGTCCAGCCCGCAGCGCCCTGGTGACCGCGCGAAGGACTGCCCGGGCGAACACGGCGATGGCGACGTCCATGCGTACACATTCCTGCGTATCCAGCACGCGGAGCTCCATCGACCGGCGGGAGAACTTGAACACGGCGCCACGGGCATTGAAGAACTCGTGGCGCAGCGCGCCGGCATCCTCGAGAGCATCGAGCGCCCGGTACATGGGACCGAGTACGTTACGGCGATAATCGGCCAGGCTGGAAGCGAACTCGGGAACGATCCACCCCTGCGATTCAGGAATCCGCGCCTGGTGCTTCAGGATCCAGGCAAGACGATTGTCTACCGCTTCCTGCAGCTCCCCGTCGTACATGGGGGAGCTGGCGGCCAGCGCCGGCAGATAGGGGATGACCAGAGCCACGGCGTTCAGCATCGCCACCGCCTCCTCGCTCCGGCCCATTGGCAGGTTGAGGTGAGTGGAGTGGACGTTGAGCCAGCCGTGGGTGTGGACGTCGAACAGGCGGGCGTAGGTCCCGTAGATTCGCGTGTTGGAGCGGGACCAGAGCCGGGCGCGGCGAGGATTCAGCCAGGGGTGCATGCCGGTGGGCAGGAGTCGCGCTCCGAACCGATCGCGCAGCACCGCCGTGAACCTCTGCACGCCCTCCACCAGCCGCTGCTCTGCATCGCGCAGGCTGCGGGTGGGTTGCGGCGTCTTCACCTCGAAGACGTGATCGGCGATCTCGTTGGAGAACGCCACGTGCCCCAGATCCACGTCAGAAGTGGGACGACCGGCGAGCTCGCGCAGCGCCGGCGCCACCATGGAGACGACGTTCAGGTCCCGGTCCACCACCGCGTACTCGATCTCCAGCCCGGCGACTTCGAAGGGCCGGAAATGCCGACGGTCGTCCGCGCGGACCGATGCCGCGTGGGCGAGTAAGGCAGGGGCAGGCTCGGAAGAAAGAGGTGCGGGAGCGGTTCCTGAAGGCTCCTCGATACGATGCAGGAAGTATTTTACGATATCCTCATAGATCTGCTCTCCGTCAGCGGCGTCGTCGTAGCCGATGTCCAGATTCGGGTTGTCGTTGATCTCGATCACGACCGGGCCACGCGACGTCTCTTTGATGTCGACCCCGTAGAGGCCCGCGCCTATGAGGGCCGCTGCGCGGATCGCGAGATCGCAGACCGCGGGAGGCGCATCCTGCCGTCGGACCGCCTCCACCTTTCCGAACCGCTCGTGACCCTCGTGCTCGCTTCGGATTTGCCAGTGACCCCGCGCCATGAAGTAGCGCGCCACGAAAAGGACGCGGCCGCCCAGGACCGTCACCCGCCAGTCGAAGTCGGTGGGAAGGTACTCCTGCGCGATCAGGAGGGGAGAGCGCCTGAACAGATCCGCGGTCACCTGTTCGAACTCCCGCGGAGTGGAGCAGCGGTACACCGCCGCCGAGAAGGAGCCGTCAGGGAGCTTGATCACCACCGGGCTGCCGAGCGATTCCAGACCGTTCCAACCGGTCCGCGGCGTGATCACCTGGGTTCGCGGGGTGGGGATCTCCTCGCGCCGCAGCAGCTCCTCGAGAAAGACCTTGTTGCTGCAGCGGATGATCGATTGCGGATCGTCGATCACCGGCATGTCGAGCATCTCCGCCCGCAGCGCGAACTGGAAGGAAGGCTCACGCACGCCGGTGAGGGTGCGGATGAACAGGGCGTCGTACTCGCCCAGCCGATCGAGCTCGTCGATGCCGATGCGGTGGGCGTGCACTCTCAAGCGGCCGGCCACGCGCTCGAGTCGCTCGAGGGTCTCGGGCGTCGAGGGGCTGAAGGGATCGTCAGGATCGAAAAGGATGGCCATCGATGCCCGCTTGAGCTCGGGCGCGACGACGGCGCCGCGGCGACGCACGCGACGCTCGTCCTCCAGCGCCTTGATGAGCGGCGGGCGCTCCGCCTGGTCGAGCTGGGACAGCGGTACCGCGACCACGCGGTCGACCAGCCAGGAGTTGCCGTCCTCCACCAGGGTGAGACGCAGGACCGGGGTAGGCCACTCGCGATAGATCGCCTGGGCGGCCGCCCTCGCACGGGGGTCTGCGCAGCGGCCGAAGTAGGCGAGCACCTCGAGCTCGTTCCGCGCGCCGTTCTGTTCCTTCGCGCGCTTTCCCGAGGGACCGCTCCCCCCGTTCGGTGCGCGACGCCGGGCGAGACCTTCGCTCGTTTCCACAGTGGGCACGCCGGCCTCGTGCAGGATGCGCAGCACGCCGAAGCGCTCGGAGAGTCCTTCCAGGCCCTCCGCGGTGGGAAGCGCCTGCTGCCCGCGGGCATCCGCGATCAGCGACACGTAGTAACCCTTGGAGCGGTAGCGGTAGGAGCGGCAGAGGTTCACCACCGTGGCTCCTCGCGCGATCCCTTCCACGCCCGCGAGGTAGCGGTCGGCGGTGAGCAAGCGTTCAGCCGGAAGCTCCGGGAGGTCGTCGAGGGATGAGACGACGATCACAACTGTGTCGCTCACTCGGCTCCCGCGAGCTCGGGTCCCGGCCACAGCTCCAGGAGGACTGCGTCGTAGGTGAGGTCCCCCAGCAGGATCGCGTTGATGAGACGCTGGGCCTCCACCACCAGCCGGCCGTCAGGGCTTACGGGCACATGCTCAGACGGGTCCCGGACGATGAAGCGCCTTCCCCAGCGTTCGTAACCGGAGACGACGATGAAGTGGCCGACCGGATCGCCAGCGACGTCGTCTTCCACCATCTCGTGCGTTCCGGGCAGATGGCGCTCCCGCGGCATGCGGTAGAGGTAAGTCGCGGAAAGTCCCGCGAGGATGGGGTGATCGCGGTCGAGGATCTGCTTCAGCAGGCGGGGGGTAAGCTCGTTGAAGCCGAGCGAGCCACCGAGCCGCAGGTACTCGAGATAGGCCTCGCCCGCCCGCCGCGCCTTCGCCTGACGGAGATAGGGCAGACGGGCGTCGATCTTCGCCCGAAGCTCCCTGCGTCCGAGTCCCTTCCAGGTGGGATCGAAGATTCGCAGGTCGTAGGAGAAGATCCGGGCACGAAATCCGCGACGCAATGCCGAGATGGCGAGGTAGACGGCGAGCGTTCCGCCATCCTCGTTGCGGTCGATCTCGCGCAGGATCTCTTCGAGCCCGGGGTCGATTCCGTAGAAATTGTAGACCTTGCGGAGGCAGGTCGGGCCGCAGGTCACATCGTCCGGCTGCAGGAAGCGCTGCAACGGAAGGTCATGCGCGACCCGACTTCGTTGCGCGCGTCGGTCGTCAGGAGAAGCCGTGGTTCCCATCCGGTTTGTTGACCGCCCGTGGGCGGGTGAGGATCCGGCACGAGAGGCTTGCACGCTCCATACCCGGGTGCACCCTTCTCCTGCTCAAGCGTTGCGCCACCCTTGCCGATACTCTGGCCACGGGCGAGTACGGACCGAGAGACGGGGAGTGTGGCGTTTTTCGGCTTTTCGCCGTAAACTACAGTACACCAGGCTGTCCACCTTCCAGGCCCATCACGAGAACCGCAGGGAAGAGCCATGACCCCATCGCACGCCGTTCCGGCGCCCGGCCGTACACGAAGGTGGCGGGTCCCCCCGCCGCTCACCAGGGGAGCGGAGCTCCTCGAAGGAGCCGACATTCTGCGTGAGATGAGCGGGGAGGTGGCGGTGCTGCTATGGAAGTCCCTACGCAGCATCACCTTGTGGGCGTCGGCGAATCCGCGGGAGCTGGGCGAGCTGTTCACGGAGGGTGCGGAACAGCGCCGCATCGCCGAGATCCTGGTGACGGAGATGGACGAGGAGCTGGTGGAGCCGCTACGCACCTTTGCGGCGGTACTCGGCCAGGCGAGCACGATGCGGCGGGAGCCGGTGGCTCTCGCCTGTCGCCAGGTGGCGCAGTGGGCGATGGCGCACGATTACAGCGGAACCGCGCTGGCGTTCACGCAAGCGGCTGCGCTCGTCTGCCCCGCGGACGCGGAGCTGGCCCACGAGGTGGGCCGGCTCGCCCGCGCCGAGGGCGAGTACGCTCGGGCCGAGAGCTGGCACCGCCGGGCGATCATGCTCGGACGGCAGACCGGCGCCTGGGAACCGTACGCGCGCTCCTACGTCAGCCTGGGCAACCTCGCCAGCCACCGCGGTAACTTCCCGCTGGCCCGGCGTTGCCAGATCAAGGCATACCGTGCCGCCAAGCGCCACGCCCTCGGCGAGGTGATGGGGATGGCGCTGCACGACCTCTTCCTGATTGCTCTCGACAGCGGTGAAGCTGCAACGGCCCAGCGCTACGCCCGGCAGGCTTTCCGAGCCTATGGCCCGACCCACGACCGGATACCCTACCTGGCTCACGACCTTGCGGTCCTCTGGATGCGCGAAGGCCAGTTCCAGCAGGCGTTGCCGGTACTCCAGGCGTTGATGCCACGCTTTACTTCGGTGGACGAGCAGTTGCTCGTCCAGGCCAACGTTGCCCGTGCGGCCGGCGGTCTCGGTCAGATGGAGCTGTTCGAGCAGGCCTGGAACAATGCTCACAATCTCATGCTTCTTCCTCAAACCGCACCGCGTCGAGCCCAGGCGTTGCTCAACCTGGCTCGAGGAGCCACGGGGCTGGGCTTGTGGGATCGCGCGGAAAGCGCCGCGCGCGCTGCCCTCGAGCAGGCAACGATGCGTGGAGAAGCGCAGATCGTCTTCGAGGCCGAAGCCGTTCTCTCCTGCGCTCAGACTCACCATCATGCAGCCGCGTCCGTTAGTGCTCCGGACAATCAGTTGCCAGAAGATGCAGAGATTGTTGAGGAGTTTCTGCAGGCACTTACAGCTGTGGGGGCGGAGGCCTAGTAGTTGGCCTTCCGCCCCCACCGGGCGCTTCCTCAGCTAAGCTGATTCAGCCGCCGGAGCCAAAGCCGCCCTGGCCGGTCGGCCCCTGAACCGCGTCGTAGCTCGGCGCGCTCGGATCGGGACCAACCAGGTCCGACGAGCAGGCAGTGGTCACGAGGCCAACAAGGGCAGCGGCGATGAGCAGGCGGAAGCGCTTCATAGATCGTCCTGGGTCTGTGCAGGAGTGCAGTGAACCGATTATGTCGGGGGATCTGCTCTCAATTTGAAACCTTTCCACCAAGCCGGCCACGGCGCGAGCGGAACGTAACCACATATTTCCCGCTGATTTATGCGCCAGGTTCTCCGACCTCTCCTGGTCCTGCATCCTGATGCGCGCTTTCGCGATCAGGTGCGGAGGGCGGGAGGCAAGCGTTTTGAGTACGTGGAAGTGAAGGACTGGAACGAGCTTAGAGAGCTCGTCCGGACTTCACCCCCTGCTGCCCTGATTGTCGTCGACCCCTACGAGTCGCGCGACGAGCTGGCTTCGCCGCTGCGCGCGCTACTCCTGGAGTTTCCGTCCATCACGGTGGTGGCGGCGCTCGATCTGCACCCCGATCGCTATCGCGATCTGCGCACCCTGGGCGCCTGGGGGGTGGCAGAGATCATCGTGCGCGGCGAGGACGACACGACAGAGGCGATCGGCCGCCGCATCCGCAGCATTCAAGGTCGCCCTCTGCAGAGCCTGCTCGAGCGTTCCCTCCCCGCCAACACCTCCGGGCAGGCTCGCGCACTGCTGATGGCCGCCGCAGAAGTCGTCTCCACCGGCGGCCAGGCGCGCGAGCTCGCCCGCATGCTCTACCTCTCCCCCCGCACGCTCCTCCGCTGGTGCGAACGAGCGGAGCTCCCGCCCCCGCGTCGCATCCTGGTCTGGATGCGCGTGCTGATGGCGGCCGAGTTGCTCGATGACCCCGGCCGCACGGTATCGAGCGTGGCACACGCATGCGGGTACTCGTCCGACAACAGCCTGCGGCGCGCACTACAGGACTTCCTCGATACCACCCCCACGACCCTGCGCCGTGAGGGGGCCTTCGCCACGGCGGCGCGCGCCTTCCTCCGCGACCTTGCCCGCACCCGCGAGCACCACACCTACACGCTGACCGGCTCGCGGGCAGGGTAACGGGTCAAGCCGCTGGTTACAAGCATCGCATGAGGAGAACCCGACCGCGGTAGCAGACCTCGCGCTCGAAGCGGCGCACCGTCTCCGGCACACGACATCCCCGCCCACTCCTCTCGTTTGTCGCCGGGAGGAAGGCATAGCCACGCGGGGGCATCGCAGCCGCGTCCGGACGCGGCGCGAGCCATCGGCCTCCGAGGCCTCGGAGACCGTACCGACAGATTGTAGATCCGAAAAAAAATCAGCGAGGGATCAGGATTACCTGCCCCGCCAGAATGCGAGACGAAGTGAGACCGTTGAAGACCTGGAGGTCCTCCATACTGACCTGCATGCGGCGCGCGATGGACCAGATGGAGTCGCCTTTGCGGACCACATAGCGCTCCGGCTCTGCTCCCCCTGCTGAGCTCGCAGCGCTGGCGAGGCGGGTGTCGCCGCCGTTCACGTACGTGCGGTACTCGGCAGGAAAGACCGCCACGTGAAAATGGGGCGGGTTGCGCTCTTCCGTGGCCTCCAGCACCCCCTTGCGCTCGAGGAAGAGCAGCGTGGAACGCAGCCACTCGAGGCACCGGGACGAGCGGGGACGTCGCAGATCAATGGCCATGCCGGTGGGGTGCACCGACCGATCGACGCTGTTGATGAGCCGCTGGGACTTGGGGCGGACGGCACTGGTCACGACGAGCCGCTCGCCGCATGCGCGACGATACTGGGCGGCGAGCCGCTCCACGAACGTGCGCGTAGCGGGAAGCACATACGGATGGCTCACCGCGGCGAGCTGGTAGTTGTCGTTCCCGGTGAGCCGCACGAAGGTGCCGCGATCTGCGGCGCGGCGCACTCCGCTGGACGTCTGGTAGAAGTAGAGGTTCTGCCGCTGGGCGGTCTCGTACATCCGGTCGACGCTGGAGCGCGAGCCGCGAAGCGACTGTGCTCCGCTCGCAGTCGGGAAGGTGAGGGTGAACCCGAGCACCAGCGCCGCGACGAATCTGGACATCTGTCTGCTGTACGGAAAACGCGCCGGCGGGGAGCCGGCGAGGATTGGAAACGCCCCGGGAGACACCTAAAGTACTCCCGGGGTCGGGCCAGATCAAGATTTTTTTAACTTCTGACTTCGACGCGGTCAGCGATTCTCGTCAAGAACCAGGCCGACCGGGCGCTCTTCCGCGTACAGTCGCGAGTAAATCGCGGCGTTTCGGAGCACCAGTTTGATGTAGTTCCGGGTCTCGTCAAAGGGAATCGCCTCGCGGAACTCGTCGGTGTCGCCTCCGTAGCCCAGCGTCCGCCTCCAGCGATTCGCGCGGCCCGGTCCGGCGTTGTATGCCGCAAGCGCCAGATCTCTGGCGCCGTCGTAGGCGCGGAGTTGGTCGCCGAGATAGCGAGCGCCCAGTCGGAGGTTGATTTCCGGAACCTCCAGCAGCCGCTCTTCGAAGTCGCCAATGCCGAGCCGCGAAGCGAGCCATTGGCCGGTGCCCGGCATGATCTGGGTCAATCCGGTGGCTCCCACCCAGGAGCGGATCTTCGGCCGGAAGGTCGACTCCTGACGGATCAGCCCCGCCAGCAGCATCGGGTCGACGCCGGCGCGCTGAGCCTCGGCCTCCACCAGCTTGCGATAGGGGAACGGGAAGACCACGCGCAGCAGACGCGGATCCCACTCCCCGTTGCGCTTCTGCAGCAGGGTGTAGCCCAGGCGGATCGCCTCCACTGAATGCCCGCGGTCGCGGAGCCCCTCGGCGACCGCAAGCAGAGCGGCGGGCCGATTGTCCAGCACCCGTACCGCCGACTCCAGCTCCTGTTCCCACGCGCGCTCCAGGCCCGCCTCTTCCAGCGCGTCCAGTCGGCGGAGGACCTCCGTTCCCGCCGTGGGGTCCGAGGCAAGGCCCACCCAGGGCCGCGGCTCCGCCAGAATCACGTCCACCGGATGGGTGCCCAGCCGACTTCCCGCGCGCAGGGCGTAGTAGGAGACCGGGTCCGCCGCGAGGGCGGCGCGATACATGGCCTTCGCCTTTTCCGTGCGACCGGCCTTCTCGTACAGCTTCCCGGTCTCGTACGCCACACGGACCGTCGCCTCCCCCCGCGGATAGCGGCTGACGTAGCGCTCCCACGCCTCGATGGCGCCGGCCGGATCCTTCAGCTTCAGGCTCCGATCGCCCACCCGATACAGCGCCTCGCGCGCATCGGGAGAGTGCTCGACCGCGGCCGCGCGACGGTAATAGGAGAGTGCTTCCCGCAACGAGGGAGCGTCGTCCCCGAGCAGGAACAACGCGGTGCCCGCCGCGGCGGTGCGGGGATATCGCTCCGCCACCTGCTTCAGCTCCCGAACGGCGGCGCTGCGCGAGCCGGTACGGTAGAGCGAGCGAGCCGCGTACAGGTGAGCTTCGGCAACCTGCTCGTCATCCCTGAGCTCCGCGGCGGCTCGCTGGAAAGCTTCCCGTGCCTGCGGATAGTCTCGCTCCAGGTAGAGAAGGCGGGCCAGCTTGAGCCGCAGTGCCGGGACGTCCGCGGCGCCGCGCGCAATCGCGTCCCGGAGCGCGCGAGCGGCGAGCCCGGGTCGGGCGGCCGCCTCGTAAGCAGAGGCGCGAGCCAGCGCGTCGGCCGGCTCAGAGGAGTCGATGCGACCGAGCAGGTCTGCCGCCTCGGTGCGGGTGGAAGCGAGGGCGCGCACCTCCCACGCTACGGTGCGCAGGCGCTCGCGCGCCTCGCCTTCCCGTCCTTGCTCCAGCAGCAGGCGAGCCGCATCGAGGCGCAGCACCGAGGCCTCCGCGACCGCCCCCTGCGCCCGCAGCACGCGCTCCTCCCACTCCAGCTTGCGGAGGGCGCCGGCCAGGTCGCCCGCCGTGCGCCGTGCGGTCACCTCCGCCTGCACCCGGCGAAGGCGCACCGGCGCGCTCCGGGGCGGGCTCGCCGCGGTCAGCGACACCGGCAGCGTTTCGCCGGCGGCGGCGAGCTGCTCGATCTGCAGAGTGCGCAGCCAGTCCGCGATCTCCGGCGCGGCCGCGGCGGCCCGGCCGAACGCTTCCGCCGCTTCGGCGTGCTGCCCCTCTTCGGCCAGCACTTCCCCGAGACGGGCCAGCGCCGAGGCGACGTGTCGCGCGGCGGGCAGCTCTGCGTAGCGGGCGTACGCCTCCGCCGCCTCCTTGTCGCGTCCGAGCTCCTCGCTCGCCCGCGCCAACAGGTAGAGCCCCTCGCCACCCTCGGCCGTCTCCAGCCACTCCCGACCCTCCAGAGCCTCACGGACGTGGTCCCACCCTCCCCACTCCGCCGCGGCGCGGGCGGTGAGCAGAACATAGCTCGAGGTGACCTCTGCCTCGTCCAGGAGGCCACGGAGCATGCGCCACGCGGCCCAGGGCCTGCCAGCCTCCAACACGCTGCGGGCCTCAAGGGCCACCGCGGCCGCCTCCAGGTGCGGGAGAACGCGGATCGGCTCTAGGCGGGTGAGCTGCTGCATCTCTGTGAAGAGCGATCCGGGCCAATGCGGCCGCTCCTCCGAGAGGAGCGTGCTCGCCAGCGCGCCGGTGAGCATGCCCGCCGCGGCGAAAAGGTACAACGAGGCCGGAACTCTCTTTTTCATGTCGAAGCGGTGTACTGCGGAATGGCTGGAGACTGCCCAACCTCAGGGGAGGATTGCACCTACGTCTACTCGAAATCACCCCGCTTGTTCCTTCCGGCCGGTAAACAGATGGCGCGGAAACGGGCTTGACAGCGCGGTCGCGTAGCGGTTAGTCTTATTGTCTACGCCTGCCCGCTTAGCTCAGTTGGTTAGAGCATCTGACTGTTAATCAGAGGGTCCCAGGTTCGAGTCCTGGAGCGGGCGCTTGGTGGTGATTGGAAGCTCCGGGAGCGGGAACGCTCCCGGGGCTTCTCTTATTTATAATGTCGGCGGCCCGGAGGGAGTCTGAATCGGTTCGCGGGAATGGCGCCTTGTATCGGTTCGCAACCGAGGTGCTCTGTGAGCCATCTTTGGGCGCGACACCCGCAGCTGATGACTACGAGGACCTACAAGCCGGCAGCGCTCCCCCCTGCGGAGCCGATCTCGACACCCGGGGTACAGCAACTACGATGGGAGGGACAATCCGAACCGTTTCGCAAACTGTCCCATCGCTCGGATCCGCTCAACCCTGGAAGGACCTCATGACTTCGGATACGGCACTTCGCAGCATCCCCGACCTGACCCTTCCCCGCGGGAGCGACGGCGTCCCGACTCGGCTTCGAACGACGGGCCGGGAGAATACCGTGCTCATCCTCCTGCATTCGGCCGATTGCCGAGGGTGCATCGACTATCTGCGCTCCCTTGTCGCGGCGCGCGAGGGACTTCAGGACTGGGACGGACGCGTGGTCGCGGTCGTACCCGCGGGAGTCTCGGAAGCGGGCCGCGTGCGCGAGGCGGTCGAGCCCTCGTTCCTGGTGCTCGCCGACCCCGACGGCCGTTGCCGGGAGGCGTGCGGCGTGGGTGGGGGATCGATAATCATCGCCGATCAGTGGGGCGAGGTCTTCCACGTCTACGCCGGAGAACCGGATTCGCACGACTTCCCCGCGCCGGACGAGGTGGTCGAGTGGCTCCGCTTCCTGGCCATCCAGTGCCCGGAGTGCCAGGGAGAGGCACTCTGAAGCGGACCGCCAGCGGCCATCCCCCATCTGCCGAATTTGCGCCTCCGCCCGCGGCTGCCGTAGCTTTCCCGGCCTGACCAGAGGTTCCCCCCGACCACGGAGAGCAATGCAGCCGGACGGAGTCGCAGGCCCCCACCTCACCTACTGCACCAACATCCACCCCGGACAGACCTGGGCAACGGTTCGCGAAAACTTCGACCGCTATGTGCTTCCGGTTCGTGAGCAGGTCGCTCCCGGTCAACGCTTCGGGGTGGGGCTGCGTCTCTCCGCCGAGGCCACCGAGACCCTGCGGGAGCCGGAACAGCTCGCCGCCTTCCGCGACTTCCTGCGCCAGCACGACCTCTACGTCTTCACCATCAACGGTTTCCCCTACGGTCATTTCCACGGGCAGCCGGTAAAGGAAGACGTTTATCTTCCCAACTGGATGCAGCCGGAGCGCCTCACTTACACCGATGCCCTGGCGACCCTGCTGGAGACCCTCCTGCCCGACGGCGTGAAGGGAACCATCAGTACCGTACCCGGCGCCTACGCTCCGCTCGTCGCGTCGGACGAAGACATAGAGCGGATGGTGGTGCAGCTCGCGCGGCACGCCGGCCACCTCTACGGAATTCGGGAACGCTCGGGGAAAGAGATCTCGCTGGCTCTGGAACCGGAGCCATGCTGCTACCTGGAAACGGTCGCCCAGACGGTCCGCTTCTTCGAGCGCTACCTCTTCGGGGACCGCGCAGTGGAGACGTTGGTCAACGAGGTCGGCGTGCGGCGCGAGGACGCGGAGGCCATTCTCCGCCGGCACCTGACCGTCTGCTTCGACGCCTGTCACATGGCCGTGGAGTTCGAGGAGCCCCGCGAGGCGCTGGCCGCCTTTCGCCAGGCGGGGATCGGCATCGGCAAGTTCCAGATCAGCGCGGGGTTGCATGTAGAGTTCAGCGGCGACCGTGCAGGCGACGCCGAGCTCCGAGGTCACCTGGAGAGATTCGCCGACCCGGTCTACCTGCACCAGGTGGTGGAGCGGCGACCCGACGGGCAGGTCCGGCGCTACGTCGACCTGCCGGAAGCGTTGCACGCCACCGCGGACGAGCACGGCCCGCGCGAGTGGCGAATCCACTTCCACGTCCCTCTCTTCCGCGAGGAGCTCGGCGTCTTCCAGAGCACCCAGCCCTATCTGCGCGAGCTCATCGGGTTGCTCAAGGGGGGCTCCGCGGGGCAGCACTGGGAGGTGGAGACGTATACTTGGGACGTGCTTCCCGAAGAATTCCGCGCCGGTGGCGTCGTCACTGCGGTCGCGAGAGAGATGCAGTGGGTGATCGATCAGATGCGCGAAGCACGAACCGCATGACCGGGAGATCGGTCGACCCCAACCTCCGAGAGTTGCGATGACGGAACCTGCGCCCTGCCGACGCTCGCGTGAGGGATTGACCGAGTACCTGGAAGGCGCCCTGTCGCCGGCACGGCGGCAGGGCCTGGAACGACACCTCGCCGAATGCGCGTCCTGCCGAGCCCACCTGGATCAGTTGCGGCTGATCATCGCCGCCGCGGCTGACATTCCCCCCGAACCCATGCCACCAGATACCAAAGCAACACTCTTACGAGCCCTGCGAGAGGGGAAGAAGGCCTGATCCGACTTGGAGCGATCGAGTAGAGCGGTCGTTTCGATGGGCGCGGAGGAGAGATTCCTTCAGGTACTGCGGCATCCGGCGGCGGGGGAGGTCGGCCAGGTAGGTGACGGTGTGGCGCAGCTTCTGGACCTCCCGCCAGCATTCGGGGCAGGCGGCCAGGTGCGATTCCACTCGCATTCGGAGCTGCGGTGGAAGATCCCCTTCGAGATAATCTCCCAGCGCGATCTCGACGCGCTCGCAGCAGAGCGGCTCTATCATCCGATCATCGTCGACCCGGGTCAACTCAGGAGGAGGCGCTCCAAAAGCCCTCCGTTCAGCGCACAGGTCTCTGTCTCCGAACCTCCGCTCGCGTTACACTCGTCACATTCGTCCGGCCCACGCCGCGCCGTAACGAAATTGCCGCTGACAATACCGTACTTTATCCGCCCATTCGTTTCGTCTCCTCCGGGATCGTTCGCAAACTCCCTCCAGCCTGCCCACCGGTCCGGTTCCTGCTATCGCTGCTTCGGAGCCGGCGGGGTCGGTGCTGCGTGGCACCGGCCCGTTGCAGCCGGTCGATGGAGGATCGTGGAACCGCCCAGCGGGACCACGATTCGTTTGCTTCATGCGCCCTCTTCCCTGGAGATCGGGTCGTGAGCTCGAACAACCGCAAGTGGCTCCGCAGCCCCAGTGAACGGGTCGGTACGCTTTCTCATGCCGATCTACCTCCCCCCGCCCTCGGTTCGACGCCGGACAACGAGGAGCACCTCCTCATTCGCGCTCTTCGCGAGCGCGACGAGCGGGCGTTCGAGTTGCTCCTCGACCGCTGGTATTCCCCCATGCTGCGTCTTGCCCGGAGCTACGTCCGCAGCCGGGCCGACGCCGAAGAGGTGGTGCAGGACACGTGGCTTGCCGTGCTTTCGGGCATCGAGCGATTCGAGGCCCGATCCTCTCTCCGAACGTGGATCTTCCGCATCCTGGTCAACCGGGCGCGCACGCGCGCGCGGCGCGAAGCCCGGACGGTCCCGCTCTCGTCGCTGCCCGCGCCCGAACTATCGGGGGGAGGCGGCACGTCGGCCGGACAGGGCGACTGGTTGGTGGACCTGGAGCGCGTGGAACCGCTGGCGTGGCACGGCTCCTCACTGGACGGGGCGGACCCGCACACCCGGCTCGCCACCAACGAGCTACGCGAACGCATCGAGGAAGCGATTCGGGCGCTCCCCGCGCGTCAGCAGCAGGTGATCACATTGCGGGACCTGGAAGGGTGGAGCGCCGAGGAGGTGTGCGAAGCGCTGGACCTCACCCCCGCGAACCAGCGCGTGCTACTGCACCGCGCCCGCATGAAGGTGCGCGACGCCCTCTTCACCGCACACGCTTGAATCGTAGGAAACCTGTGGCCGGTGAACGGGCCGGATCCTCCGGCCCGGCCGAAGCCGAGCCGGGGTGGCGCCTCGGTGCCTGACCTGTTATCAGCCCGGACGAGGGGTGATGATCGCGAGGAAGCGGAGCCGCCCCGCATTTGCGCGGATCCCGTGCAGTTCCTCGCGGTCGTAAGCCACGGCGTCTCCCGCCACCACGCGCTGGATCCCATTGGCGCCGGAGAACTCCCCCTCCCCCTCGATCACCTGGAGCAGGACGGCAGAGGTGCTGCGGTGCGGCCTCACCTCCTGGCCGGGCTCGAGGGCGAAGGCGACGACGCGCAGGTCTTCCGAATCGTGAAGGAGCTGGGTAGAGGGACGGTCGGTCCGGAACGGCGCCGCGCGCCCGGAAAGCTGATTCATCGGCCGTTGCGAATGAGTTCTGCAAGGGCAGCCAGCAGCGCGTCGGGGTCCGCACCGTCGCGCTCCGCCGCCTCACGGACCGGGACGCCTCCTCCGCAACAGGCGTCGATGCCGAAGCGATTGAAGATTTCCACCGACTCGGGCACGGCTCGGATCACTTCGTTTACCGTCAGCGATGCCGGTAGGTCGGCGGGGGAAATTGTCGAGCTCATGGATCAGTATGGTTGAAACGGTATTGGCGTGATCGAAATGGTGGCGCCTCAACTGTGAACGGCCGGAGGCTGCGCGACAGCCGGCACCGGTGCGCGCCGTCCGGTTCCGGCCACGGACGGTCCCAGCGTGCGCCACAGGTTATGGATGAAGAGGAGGATTCCGAGCGCGCTCACCGCGGCGCCCGCGCGCAGCGCCACGTCCCCCGCCGGCCAGGTCCAGACGCGGGTGATCCAGCCACCCACCAGAAGCACGAGGCCCAGGTTCGCCAACCAGAGGTGAACCGCGGCCTCGCGCCGCGAGTGCAGCGGGTTGCCGGTAAAGCGCGGCATCACGTGGTAGGCGACACCGAAGATCATCATGCTCACGAAGCCAAGCAGGTTGGCGTGTATGTGAGCCGTGCGGTAGACGAGTGCTCCTTGGGGCCAGAAGGCCATCGAGACACCGATCGTCACCCCGACCGCGAGCCAGATCAGGCTGGCTCGAATGAAGCCTCTTACGAACGGCTCCATCACTCTCTCCCTCCGGAAAAGGCCACTGACTCGAGCCGGCGCAGGTCCAACACGCGGACATGCGAGCCCTTCTGCGCGATCGCTCCTGACTTCCTGAGCTGCGAGAGGGCGCGGGCGACGCTCTCCCGGGTGGTGGCGAGCTCGGCCGCCAGCTCCTCCTGGGTACGCGGCAGCTCGAACTCCAGCTCCCCAGATCCCCCCTGCCTCTCCGCGTACTCCAGCAGCGTCATGGCCACGCGCGACGGCACATCGCGCAGCGAGATCTTCTCCACCAGACGCACCATCCTGCGCAACCGCCTGCCCAGCTCCTGGATCACGGAGTCGGCGATCTCCGGGTGGTGCCGGTAGAGCCATTGGAAGTCGTTCAGCGGCAGGAAGAGGATGCGCGAGTCCACGTCGGCCCGCGCCGAGGCGGGGTAGGGGCCACCGTCGAACAGGGGCACCTCGGCAATGGATTGCCCCGGCCCCTGCACGTGCAGCGTCTGCTCCTTCCCGTCCTGGTTGGAGCGGTAGACCCGCACCATTCCGGACACCACGACGTACAGGCCCTGGCAGGGATCCCCACGCCGGAAGAGCTGGCGCCCGCGCGGGAGCGAGCGGATCACCGTCCGGCGGGCGACCGCTCCCAGCGCGTCGTCGCTCAGTCGGCTGAAGATCGACAGCTGACGGAGCAGGGCGACCGCTTCAGAACTCATCTCAGCCTCCTCGAGCGAGCCTAACCGCCGCGACCACCACCACCAGCCCCACCAGCGCGTTGATGCGAGCCAGCCAGGCTGCCCGACGACGGGCAGTCAGCGCGGCCGGCGTGCCCGGTCGCAGGCGAGACGCCACCGGACCTGTCACGAAATCGTGAATGCCGCTGATCAGCAGCATGGTTGCGACGGCACCGAGCTTCCAGGCGAGCGCCTGG
Organism: Longimicrobiaceae bacterium; assembly: GCA_036375715.1. Lineage (NCBI taxonomy): Bacteria > Pseudomonadati > Gemmatimonadota > Longimicrobiia > Longimicrobiales > Longimicrobiaceae > Longimicrobiaceae bacterium. The sequence goes on from DASVBS010000081.1 coordinate 41,341, forward strand.
CCCAAAGACGTGCTCCAGAAGTCGGCATTCCCCCATACCTGCCGGGTCAACAGCCCCCGGTAGTGAAGGTTGACGATCCCCGTCACCAGCAGGACCGCGATCGCCGCCCACCCCACACTGCGGAACCGCTCTCCGAGCCGGCGGAAAAGCTCGCTGCGCAGCTGGGGAGGGTCCACCGTACGGAGCACCGGCGCCCCGACCACGGCGAGAAAGAACATCCCGCCCAACCAGAGGAGAGCGGCCAGTACGTGCACGGTGACGCTGACATAATAGAGTAGTGGCATTCCGTTTCGCGTTCGGGCCGCGGACCAAGGCGTCTCGCTGCTTCCGCAGGCGGAAGCTGCACCAGCAATCCGCGTGTTGCTGTGACGGACGTCACATCAGTCCTGCGAAGAGCTTCGCATTGTCGGTGTGCCGACGCCACCTCTTCCTGAAACCACCGGAGGAATGTACACTCTCGTCCGCCGCTTCATAAAAACCGGCATCGCCTTCCTCATGGTCGGGCTGACCCTGGGGGTCTACATGCTCGCCCGCCGTGAGCTGGCCGGCGTGTGGCCCAACCCCTATCTGGTTTCCGCCCACGCGCACGCGGTGCTGGTCGGGTTCGTCATGTTTCTGATCCTGGGTGTGGGGCTCTGGCTCTTCCCCCGGCCGGAGAAGGGCGACGAGCGCTATCGCCCGGAGAGGGCGGAAGCGGCGTACTGGATCCTCATGCCCTCCACCGCCGGCCGATTCCTGGGCGAAGTCGCTCGCGCCAGCAGTGACGCCGGTTGGCTGGGGTGGGTGGTGCTGGCGGGTGGAATTGGACAGGCGGTCGGCCTCGCCGTCTATTTCTGGACCATGTGGAGCCGGATCCGGCCGGTCGGCAGCCAGATCCGGGAGGCAAAGGGGGAGCGGTTCTGATTCGATAGTTCAACGTCGCCGCGCTCACGGCGGATGCACGCACATGTGCCGACGTCCGTAGCGCGGCGTCCTGCACGCCAGGAGGCAGCCAGTGGTGCAACTCGACGAGAAGGTGGAGGCGATCTACTCCGACATCCTCGCCCGGAACCCGGGCGAGCCGGAATTTCACCAGGCGGTTCGGGAGGTCCTCGAGACGATCGGACCGGTGCTGGCGAAGTACCCGGAATTCACGCAGCACAAGATCATCGAGCGGATCTGCGAACCGGAACGGCAGATCATATTTCGCATTCCCTGGCAGGACGACCGGGGCGAGGTGCACATCAACCGGGGCTTCCGCGTCCAGTTCAACAGTGCCCTGGGTCCCTACAAAGGCGGCCTCCGCTTCCACCCGTCCGTGAACCTCGGGGTGATCAAGTTCCTTGGCTTCGAGCAGGTCTTCAAGAACTCCCTCACCGGGATGCCGCTGGGAGGCGGCAAGGGCGGCTCCGACTTCGATCCCAAGGGCCGTTCGGACGACGAGGTGATGCGCTTCTGTCAGAGCCTGATGACCGAGCTGTATCGCAACCTCGGCGAATACACCGACGTGCCGGCGGGAGACATCGGCGTGGGGCGCCGGGAGATCGGGTACCTCTTCGGGCAGTACAAGCGCATCACCAACCGCCACGAGTCGGGGGTGATCACCGGCAAGGACCTCGACTGGGGAGGATCGCTCGTACGCACTGAATCCACCGGCTACGGCGTCGCCATCTTCGTCGACCGGATGCTGCAGGTGCGCGGCGACCGGCTGTCCGGAAAGCGCTGTGTGGTCTCGGGGTCCGGGAACGTGGCCATCTATGCGATCGAGAAGGTCCACCAGCTCGGTGGGCTGGTGGTGGCCTGCTCCGACTCGAACGGCTACGTCCTGGACGAAGACGGGATAGACCTGAAGCTCCTCAAGCGGATCAAGCTCGAAGAGCGGGCGCGCATCAAAGAGTACGTGTGCGAGCGCCCCAAGGCCCGCTATACCGAGCGGGGCAACATCTGGGAGGTGCCCTGCCAGGTAGCACTGCCGTCCGCGACGCAGAACGAGCTCAACGGCAAGGACGCCGCGCGCCTGGTGGAGAACGGCTGCATTGCCGTCGGGGAGGGGGCGAACATGCCCACCACTCCGGAGGGAATTCGCGTCTTCCACGAAGCGGGCGTCGCCTTCGGCCCGGGCAAGGCCGCCAACGCCGGTGGCGTGGCGACCTCGGCGCTCGAGATGCAGCAGAACGCCTCGCGCGACAGCTGGAGCTTCGAGTACACCGAGGGGCGCCTGAAGGAGATCATGGTCAACATTCACGACCTCTGCTATGAGACCGCGGAGGAGTTCGGCGCACCGGGGAACTACGTGGTGGGGGCGAACATCGCGGGCTTCCTCAAGGTGGCGCGAGCCATGGTCGCGCAGGGGGTAATTTAGAGGTGTAGTCTAGAGGTCGACCTGCCGGGCGCGGCCTTCGTGGTCGCGCCCGATTCCCTCCCGTGATCTCTGTCACAGCGGCACCCTCTCCCGCCGCGCACCTTTCCTCTCATGAAGCAGAAAGTCTCCCCCGGATCGGGTGCGACGCCTTCGCTGCGCCCCCAGACGACGGCTCCTCCCAGCGTGCCGCCTGCGCCTTCGCTGGCGACGCGTATGGCGCCGCCGCTGCGCCTGCCGGGAGCGCACTTCGCCGTCGCGGGAGGGTTCCTGCTGGCCGGCACGCTGGGACTGGTGTGGGCCGCACCCGATCTAGCGCGTGGGAGCTTCGGTATGCCGCGCGTCGTGGCGATCACCCACCTGTTCACGCTCGGCTGGATCACCACGAGCATCAAGGGCGCACTCTACCAGTTCCTTCCCGTCGCGCTGCAGACGCCGATCCGCTCCACCCGGCTGGCGGCCGCGGGTCTCCTGCTCTATGCACCGGGGCTCGCGCTGTTCGTCATCGGGCTCATACTCGGCCGCGTGCCGTTGGCGCTGGTGGGCGCGGCACTCTTCGGCACCGCCCTGCTTGCGTTTGTCGGCAACCTGGCCGCGACGTTGAAGCGCGCGACACAGCGGAACCTCACCTGGTGGTGCCTGGTCGGCTCGGCCACCGCGCTCGCCAGCACCGTCATCCTGGGCATCTCGCTCGCCGGCAACCTTCGCTGGGGCTACCTGGGAGCTGACCGCTATCTCGCGGTCGCCGTGCACCTGCACGTCGCGATCGCCGGCTGGGTGCTGCTCACGATCGTCGGCGTCGCGCACCGGCTGCTGCCGATGTTCCTGCTCGCGCACGGTGCCTCCGAGGTGCCCGGGAAGATCGCCGCAATCCTGCTGAGCACCGGCGTAGCGGTGCTGCTGGCCGGCCACCACGCGCTGCATCCCTGGCTGGTATGGACGATTGCGGCGCTGCTCGGGGGAGGGTTGGTGGCGTTGCTTCTCCAGGGCGCGCTCTTCTTCCGTCATCGCCGCAAGCCGCAGTTGGATCCCGGGATGCGCCTGGCCGCGTGCGGCCTCTCACTGCTCGGGGTGGCGCTCCTCATCGCCCCGGTTCACCTGGCGAGCGGCCTGGCTGCCCCTCGGATCGCAACCGCGTACGTGGTCGCGTTGCTGGGCGGGATCACGCTCTTCGTCTGCGGCCACTATTACAAGATCCTCCCCTTCCTGATCTGGTTCCACCGCTTCGGCCCGCTGGTCGGGAAGCAGCAGGTCCCCCGTGTGGCAGAGCTGTATGCGCATCGCCCAGCGGAGGTGGTGGTCGTGGCGGCCACCGCGGGGATCCTGGCCATGGGGCTGGGGATCCTGCTGGCGGCGCAGGCGGTGGTGCGGACCGGTGCAGCCCTGCTGCTGCTCGGCGTGAGCGTTTTGCTCATCCAGATGATCCACATCTCACGAAAGAGACCCCTATGAGCGGACGAAACGCGTTCCTCCGGGCCGCGGCCGCCCTCGATTCACCGCCCACGGGAGCAAGTGACCCGCCGCCGGTCGCGGGGGAAAGCTCGGAGGCGAGCTCGGAGGCTAGAGAAGAGAAGGTCGATCGTGGGGCGGTGTGGGACGCCCTCTCCACGGTGATCGATCCCGAGATCGGTCTCGACATCGTGACCCTCGGGCTCGTGTACAGCCTCGAAATCGAGGGCTCGACCGTGAAGGTCACCTTCACCCTCACCACGCCGGGGTGTCCGATGGAAGAGGCGATCACCAGCGGTGTGCTGAATGCCGTCTCGTACGTGGAGGGGGTGGAGGAAGTAATTCCGCAACTCGTCTGGGAGCCTCGCTGGCATCCAGGCATGATCCAGGAGGGTGCGTGGTGATCAAGGCATCGGACCGGCTGATCGAGGTTCTGGCTCGGGACGAGCGCGTCCTGGAGGTGATCCTCGCCACCACTCCGAGCCTGAAGGGGCTTCGTAACCCTGTAACCCGCAAAGTGATGGGGAGGCTCGCGACGGTGGAGCAAGTGGCCAGAATGGCCGGGCTCGAGCCCGACCTGTTGGTGCGACGGATCAACGCCGCCCTCGCGGGAGAGGGCTCGGGTACGAGAGAACCGAAACCAGCGACCGCCGCGGCCGCGCCGGACCGGGAGCCCGAACCGCCAGAGATAAGCAAACAGGAAAGCGAAATGATCGATACCGGCGCCTCCCTTCCGGCGCACCTCGCCGGCCTCGCACCGGAGCGGCTCTTCGACCTCGACGTGCGGGAGGATCTTCGCAACGGACGCGAACCCTTCAGCCGCATCATGGCCGCGAAGGCCGCGTTGCCGGAGGGTGGCGTGCTGCGGCTACGGGCGACCTTCGAGCCCGTGCCGCTCTATGCGGTCCTCGGCAAGCAGGGCTTCGATCACTGGACCGAGCGGCTCGCCGAGGACGATTGGCGGGTGTGGTTTTACCCGCGAGGCATGGCCGACGTGGCGGACGCCGCGTCGACCGCCTCCGCCCCAGGCGGAGCCGACGCGGCCGGGAGTGCCCCGCCCCGGTCGGCTTCGGCGGGCGAGGCCACCCCAACCTCGGCGGAAGCCGACAACGACCTCGTGATCCTGGACGTCCGCGGCCTCGAACCGCCGGAGCCCATGGTGCGGACGCTGGCGGCCCTCGAGACCCTCGGCGCGGGCCAGACACTCCTCCAGATCAACGAGCGGATTCCGCACTTCCTGCTGCCGCGCCTCGACGAGCTCGGCTACGCCTACGACATCAGGGAGCAGGCTGAAGGCATCGTGCGGGTCTTCATCCGCAGACGTGACGCAGAATGACGTAACGGGCGGCGGGATGCGGAGTGGCACGGCCGCTCGACGCCGGAAACAACAACACCAGACCAACACAGGTAGACAGACCATGGCGCAGTCAGAACGGACTCCGATGCAGCTCGACGTGCGGGTCATTCCACCGCGGGAGAAGCATCCGACGATCTTCCAGACCTTCGAGGCACTCGCCTCTGGCGAGTCGTTCATCCTGGTGAACGACCACGATCCCTTCCCGCTGCGCTACCAGTTCGAGGCGGAGCGGCCGGGGCAGTTCGGTTGGGAGTACCTGGAGAAGGGCCCGCAGGTCTGGCGAGTCGAGATCTCGAAGCTCTGATGCGTCTTGCCCTCAGCTCCGCAGCAGTTCGCGACGCCTCGCTCCGGGAGCTGCTCGCCGGCTGCGTGCGGCGTGGCCTCTCCGGCCTGGAACTGGTGCGAACCGACGGGCCCGGGCTGCACCTTGCTCACGGCTTCTCGGCGGCGGAGGCAAACTCCGCCGCCACATCGGTCGGCCTCGCGGTGACCGGGCTCTACTGCCCGCGACTGGAGCCGGAGCTCCTGGAGGACGCCGCGCGCCTGAGCGGCCTCGCGAATATTCCGGTGGTGGTCCCGATCGGCGGGCTCGACCGGCCGGTGGTTCCCCGCGCGGCGGAGTTATTCCAGTCCGCGGGCGGACGACTCTACCTGGCACACGGGTCCGACGCACGGGTGGTCGAGGCGATTCGCTACCTGCTGACCCCGTTGCCGCACACCGAGGTCATCGGGCTCGCCTGGGAAATCCGCCCTGGCGTGGACGAAGTTGCAAAGCTGGCTGATGTGATCGATGCGGCGGGTGATGCGCTGCGGTACGTGCGGCTGCACGGCGGAGGGCCCGAGTCCCACGCCCAATCAGGGATGGGGATCGGAGCGGTGATGGCAAGGCTCACGCTCGCGCGCTACGAAGGTCCGATCGTGCTCACGCCCAGTACCCCCAGCTACCACTATGCCTGGAGCGCCTGGCTAGGCCGGGCCGGCGGCTGGGGATGTGGAAGCAAGCAGTCCGACCCGGGGCTGACGACCTTACCGGCGAGCGGCGTCCCAACCACGACCGAGAACCTCTCATGACGAACTCGTTGCACCGTACCCTGGATGTGCGTCCAGTGGAGCCCAAGGACCGCTTCACCACCATCATGGCGGCGTACGAGGAACTGCCGCTGGACGGGGTGTTGGATCTGACCGTCGACCACGAACCCTCCTGCATGTACTACACGCTCCGAGCACTGCACGGAGAGGAAACGTTCACCTTCGAGTACCTGGAGAACGGTCCGGAAGTCTGGCGGGTGAAAGTGAAGCGACTGAAGCCCCCCGCGGCAGCCTGAGGCACATTCACCAGGCCAGCGACGATCCGTCGCTGGCCTGGTTTTTTCGAAGGGGTCAGTCGCCGCTTCGCGCGACGACGACCAACCCCTGCGAACCATCGTGAGCACCCACCTGACCGGCCGCCGTACCCTTTCCTGCCTCGCCACCTCCCTGGCAGCGGCGTTCGGTGCGACCCCTCTCCATTCACAGGACTCGGTTACCGTGGTGCCCGGCCCACAGTACGAGGCGGGCAAATTCCAGCGATGGTTACTGGGAGACGGGTACCGCGAGCTGTGGACGCAGCCCATCCGCGTGGAGGTGTTCGACTTTCGCCGAGTGCACGGCGGCCTCGTCCCGGTGGAGCGTGGCGGCAATATCCAGACAAAGGCGCTGCGCTTTCGCGCGCCAGACGGTACGGAGTACAACTTCCGCTCCGTCGACAAGGAGCTGACCCCCGCCCTTCCTGAGTACGCGCGCGAAACGGTGGCGGATTGGGTGCGCCAGGACATCACCAGCGCGCAGATGCCCCTCGCCCCCATCATAGCTACCCCGCTGCTGGACGCAGTGGGCGTGCTGAACCCTGCCCCGAAGCTCGTGGTCCTCGCCGACGTCCCGGAGCTGGGCGAGTTCCGCGAGGAATATGGAGGGATGCTCGGCACATTCGAGGCTCACCCGGACGAGGTGGACGAGGGCAAGGGCTTCGCCGGCTCCGTCGAGGTCGAGGACACGGAAGGAATGCTCGAGGAGATTGAGGACGATCCGTCGAACCGCGTCGATGCCCGCACGTTCCTCACGGCCCGCCTGGTCGACATGCTGATCGGCGACTGGGATCGGCACGACGGCCAATGGAGGTGGGCCCGCTACGATCGCGACGGCCAGCGGTGGTGGGTGCCGATCCCGGAGGATCGCGATTACGCGTTCGTGGACTATGGTGGTTTCGTGGCACGCGGCGCACGCATGATCGGCGTCGACCGCCTCATCAGCTTCGATCCGGAGTACCCTTCCGTCGAGGCACTGATGGCGAACTCGGTCGATCTCAACCGGAGGATTCTGGCTGAGCTGCCGCGTTCCGCCTGGGATTCCGTCGCCGCATTCGTGCAGGGATGCATTACCGACAAAGTGATCGACGATGCGCTGACACGCCTTCCGTCGGGATATGGCGAGGAAACCGCCGAAGCCATGCGGAGCCATCTGCGAGCCCGACGCGACCGCCTGCACGAGCTCGCCGACGCCTTCTATGCCTCCATGACCGAAATGGTGGAGATCCACGCCACCGACGCGGACGAGGTTGCTCACATCGAGCGTCGAGCCGATGGATCAGTGGAGGTGGACATTCAGACCCGCGAGGGCACGGCGGTGTACCGACGCCGATTCCATCCCACGGAAACAGCAGAGCTCCGGATCGACCTTCACGGGGGAGACGACCAGGCAGTGATCGACGGCCCCGGCCGTGAGGTGGTGGTGCGGGTGATGGGAGGAGGAGGGGATGACCATCTGGCGGACAAGGGGCGCGGGCGATCAGCGTTCTACGATGATCGCGGTGAGAACCGGTTCGAGGGTGGGCGGCGCACGCGCGTCGACACGCGATCGTACGAGCCGCCGGAAGAGGTCGGTGGGTCCCTCGGGCTGCTCCCGTCCCGCGACGAGGACTGGGGGTCGAGCCTCTCCATCGGGCCGACGGGGGACTGGCGCTCCCATGTAGGGGTTGTCGTGGGGGCAGAGCTGAGCCGCACTCGCTACGCCTTCCGGCACCGACCGTACGAAGCGAAACACAGCCTGACCGCGCTCGTCTCGCCGCTCAGCGGCCGGGGAGCCCTCGAATACCGGGCAGCCCTGCCCCGCGAGGGAAGTGCTCGCTGGCTGGAGCTGCGCGGCGACCTCACAACCATGAACGCGGTGCGCTTCAACGGCTTTGGGAACAACAGCGAGGGCGCGGGCTCGGTGTCGCGAGTGTGGCTCCGGGAGCTCTCCTTCGGGCCCGTGTGGCACGTTCCACTCAGCCCCGCGACGGAGCTCGTTACGGGTCTCCTGCTGCTGCATACCGATCCGCGCTATATGCCAGGCTCACCCGTGGCGGCCGCGCGCCCCTTCGGCTCAGAGTCACTGGGCAGGGCGCACGCCACAGCCGGACTGGAGGTGGACAGCCGGGACTCGCGGTGGTTCCCCACGCGCGGCTTCGACGCGGAGGTGATCGCCACCTTCGCTCCACCCGTGTGGGACATCACCAGCCCGTACAGCCGGCTGGAGGCCAGCGCAGCCACCTATCTCCCCCTGCCGCTTGGCTCGGGTCCGGTGCTCGCGCTGCGTGGCGGTGGCGCACGCGCCTGGGGCGACTTCCCCTTCCAGGAATCCGCCTTTCTCGGTGGCTCGCACTCCCTGCGCGGCTTCGAGCGGGAGCGTTTTGCGGGGGAGGCGATGGTCTTCGGGAACGCGGAGCTGCGGGTCCCCCTGGTGGAGCTGGAGCTGCTGCTCCGCGGGGATCTGGGGATATCCGGGCTGGTGGACGCGGGACGGGTCTTCGTCGACGGTGAATCCCCGGGCGGCTGGCACCACGCCCAGGGAGGGTCCATCTGGTTCATGACGCCGGCAGTCTCCGTCTCCTTCACCTACGCCCGCGGTGAGGACCACGAGTTCTATGTCGACTTCGGCCTTCCCTTCTGAGCCCTCGCGGGAACCACGCCCCTTTGGAAGGGTACGCTGATATCCAAGATCGACAATCAGTTACGCCGCCGGGCGAAGCTGTCTTCCCAGAGGGTGGCTGGTCGTTCGGTGTGCTCTCTTTCGTCCGCTGGCTACCGGGGAGGGAGTATGACGCCACCGAGAAGCTTCGGACGCCTGGCGCGCGGAGCCGCGGTGTTTGCCGCCGCCGTTCCGTTCGCGATGTGCGCTCCGGCCCCCGCCTACCTCATGCAGGCGCCGGCGAGCGGCCCCTCCTATGTGTCGCTCACTTCCACCGCGCCGGAAGTACAGAACCGCGCGGTATCCGAACACGTCATCGTGATCTCGATCGACGGCCTACGTGCCGACGCCATCGAGAGGGCAGACGCCGAGACGCTCCAGCGGTTGATGCGCGAAGGCGCCTATTCGCTGGAGGCTCGCACGATCCTGCCGAGCATCACCCTGCCCTCCCACACCTCCATGCTCACCGGTGCGACGCCGGCGATGCACGGCGTGGACTGGAACGATGAGCGGGTGGAGGAGGAGGGCGTGATCCAGACGCCCACGATGTTCGCGATCGCCCGGAAGGCAGGTTACCACACCGCCGCCTTCTTCTCCAAGCCGAAGTTCCAGCACCTGATGGCTCCGGGGACCCTGGACTACGGTCAGGCGCCGGAGGGCAACGGTCGCTGGTACGCGGGCTACACCGCCGAATCGGTCGAGCGCTACCTCGAGGATCACCGACCGAACCTGCTGTTCGTCCATTTCGGTGAACCGGACTACGCCGGCCATACCATTGGTTGGGGAACCTTCGTCTACCGTTGGGCCGTACGGCGCGCGGACGGCGCCGCGGAGCGCGTGCTGCGCAAGGCCGACGAGGCCTTCGGTGAGGGGAACTACACCGTGATCGTCACCGCCGATCATGGAGGCCATGGCCGCACGCACGGGACGGATGCCGAATCGGATGTTACCATTCCCTGGATTGCTTGGGGGAAGGGCGTGAAGCCCGGTGTGGAGCTGCCCGAGGGCATCCGAACCTTCGACACCGCGGCGACCGCCCTCGGCCTCCTGGGGCTGAGCCTTCCCCCCGAACATGCGGGGACCCCGGTTCGCGCGGCGTTCACGGAGCCGATCGCGACGCCGGCGTACGCCGGTGCAGCGCAGGAAATTCCGGTGGTCCTGCCCGAATCGACTGCGGTGGCCGCTTCCGAGTGACCCCGCGGGGGCTCCCGCGCCTGAGGTCGCCAGAGCTTGCCACCTCAGCACGACAGGCTCGATGAAGATCTGGTAGAATTCAAGCGGTGCCGTCCTGTGCGCCCGCCCGCCCATCCGGCCGCGTGCCGGTGCGGCGGGCGGGCGATTTGCATGGCGGAGGGCGCACTCGCGCCGCTTTCGGCGAACTCATCGACCCACTCTCGTCTACGTCGATCCATGTCCGATCCGCTGAAGGAGCTGCTGGACCTGCTCGATCTCGAGCCCCTGGAGCACAACATCTATCGCGGCTACAACCACGAAATCGGCTCCGGACGTGTATTCGGCGGACAGGTCCTGGCACAGGCGCTGGTAGCGGCGCGCAGGACGGTCGACGAACCGCGCGAGGCGCACTCGCTCCACGGCTATTTCATCCTTCCTGGCGACGTGAGCACGCCCATCGTCTACTTCGTCGACCGGTTGCGGGATGGGAAGAGCTTCACCACGCGCCGGGTGACCGGTATACAGCACGGGCAGGCGATCTTCAGCATGACTGCCTCCTTCCATCGCAGTGAGGAGGGGGAGAGTCACCAGGCACCCATGCCCGAGGCGCCACCGCCCGAATCGCTGGTGAGCGAGCTGGACATGATCCGCGACATTGCCGATCGCCTGTCGCCGCGCCTGCGCGAGGTGCTCACGCAGGATCGGCCCATCGATTTCCGCCCCGTCGACCCCACCGACTTCTTCCTACCGGAGCCACGCCCGCCCCGGCAGATGATGTGGCTGCGCGCCCAGGGCGAGGTCCCGGGGGCGCAGCTCGAGCACCAGGCGGTGCTCGCCTACGCCTCGGACTACGGCCTCCTGGCTACCGCCCTCCTGCCGCACGGCCTTTCCATCCGCATGGCCCACCTGCAGGTGGCCTCGCTCGATCACTCCATCTGGTTCCACCGTCCCTTCCGGGCGGACGAGTGGTTGCTCTACGTGATGGACAGTCCCAGTGCTGCGGGAGCGCGCGGCTATGCCCGTGGATTGGTCTACACACGTGACGGAGAGCTGGTGGCATCCGTCGCTCAGGAAGGGCTCATGCGCATCCGCGGGTGACCGCTGGGTCGCGATCCGCAAGGAAGGAATGGGATCGGAGGCAGCGCCAAGACCGCGTCCGCAGTGTCTTCGCACCCGGCAGGACCGCAGGGGTCCGAACGGCCGATGCCTGTCGTGGGCAGCAGGCGCTTCTCACGCCCCCACAGCCCCCTCGTGGCTAGTCCCAGCATAACCAAGCGCCTGTGTGACCGTGCGTTGCCCCCGCTACGGCCCACCACCTAGAGTGGGGCTAGAGCGAGCGGGCGCCGCGTACAATGGGCGCACCGCTCGAGCCCTGAGAAGGAATCAGCCGGCCGGCTTGCCCCGGAGGTGCATCATGCTCCAGTCCGCGGCCGTGCAATCGACGAGCGCGCCATCCGACGGAACGTCTGTCGCCGCAGCCGTGCGGCTCCCTCGGCACGGACGCGCTCTGGCGGAGGCGCTGCTCGGCCGGCCCGGGTGGGAGCCGCTGATCGGCGACGAGATCCGGCTGCGCGTGAGGGGGAGGGATTATCGCCTGACCCCCCTGGCGCGAGGCGAAGGGCGATCGGTGTTCCTGGCGGAGCCGGTCGGACCCGCCCGCGGGACGGGTCCTCCCGAGTGGCAGGCGCGGCAAGCCATCGGATCACGGATGGCGGAGCGGGCGCCGTGGTCGGCGATCGTCTGCACCGACGCGGCGGGCGCGAGGGAGGTCTGGAGCTGGCGCCGAGCTTCGCCTCTGGCTCCGCCGATTCAGGTCGAGGAGTATCGCGCCGGAGGGCTGGCGGATCGGCTCCCGGTTCCCTGGCGGGACGGTAGCCAGCGCGAACCGCCTGAGCCCGTTGCGCAGGCGATTGCTGGTGCGGAGGAGGTCTCCGTGGTGATGCTCCGGCGCCTGCAGACGCGAGGTCGGTGGTTGCCCGGCCCGGAGCGGCGGCGGGGAGAGTCGGCGTGCGGGGCCCTGTTGCGTGCGGTCACTACCTCCGAGGATCCCGAGCGGGTGAGATCCTGCTGGCGCGAGCTCGGCCGGCTGTCAGTGCTCGACCCGCGGTGCGGTCGTGGTGAGTGGCTGGTCGGGTGTCTCGAGGCTCTGGCTACACTGGCGCTTGCGTGCCTGGAGCGTATGCAGGCGTGGTTGGAGTGGGAGATCGACCGGGCAGGTGGCAGAGGCAGGCGCTGCTGCCCCGATTTTCGCCGGCTGCTCGCCCGGCGCGACGAGCTGCGATCGGAAGGGGGACGCGAGCGGCTGGCCTACGAGACCGTGCTCCTGCGGTGCCTGCACGGGGTGGCTGCAACCGAAGACGAGGCGCGGGTGTGCCGCACACGCCTGGCGGCCTGCGTGCCTTCCCGAGGCGGAGCCGATGCCTCCTGGATCAGTAGCGCGCTCATCGATGTGCGGGTTGGAAGCGGAGCGCCGTTCCTGACAAGGCCGCGGGTGCCAGCGGGCCGCAATGGGCGTCACCGAGAGCGGCAGCAAGCCCTCCGGGAGGCTGGGGGACGGGCGAGCGACCTGGCGAGAGCCGAGAACGAGCTGACGCGCCTCCGGCTGGAGCTGGGGGGCACCCTGGAGGAAGTCGCGGAGGGTAAGCAGGAGATCCAGGCACGTCGGCTTCGCCTCCGGGCCGAGCTGGGAACGGGCCTTGGTGACGGGGACGGGCGCCGGACGCACCCGTGGCTGGAGTATCTTCAGATCGCTCGGCGCGGAGGGTTCGACCTGGTGCGGGCCGAGCCCGCGGCAAGGTGAGGGGCGGATCGATGCGTCGCGTCGAGGCGGTGCGGCGGCTGAGCCCTGGCGATCCCGGCTGGCCGGCGGGGCTCCAGCGGCTCGGTGCGGAGGCGCCCGTCGGGCTCGAGGTCGTCGGGGCGGAGCAGCTGATGTTGAAGCCGGCGCTCGGGCTGTTCTGCTCACAACGCGCGCCCGGGAGAATCATCGTCGAGAGCTACGACGTTGCCAGGGCGCTGGCCAGCTCGGGTGAGGTGGTGGTGGGAGGCTTCCACTCCCCCATGGAGCGAGAGCTCTTGAGTTACCTGCTGCAGGGATCTGCCAGTGTGATCATCTGTCCCGCGCGTCGATCGACACCGACGGCAGTGCCGAGGAGCTGGCGCCGGGCGCTGGGCGCTGGTCGGCTGTTGATCGTCTCGCCCTTCCCACCAGGCACAATCCGCCCTACCTCGGCCACCGCCGAGCTGCGCAACCGTTTCGCGGCGGCGCTCTCTGCTCGCCTGCTGATCCTGCACGCGACGGTCGGGGGTCGGCTCGCGCGCCTCGCGCGGGAATGCGCCTCCTGGAAAATCCCCGTGCACTGCCTGGATCACCCGGCGAACGAGGACCTGCGTCTTCTGGGCGCCACGCCGCTTGCGGGATTCACCCGACACCCGGAGTGGGCCGCTGCAGTGGATCGCGCATCGGAATCCCGACCGACTCAGCCGATACTTCAATGACGAGTCATCCTCGCGCGCCTTTCCGCCGGAATGGGGGGCATGCGGATTGCCCACTCCCGGGCGGATTCCGGCCACGTCCGGGGTTTCGCGAGCGGCCCCCGGTGCTGCACATGCGATCGCGGCCGCCCGAGCATGTAGCCGCCGCGCAACGCCTGCACCCTCCCCGCAACGAACGGCATTCCACGAACGATCCTGCGCAGCTGCCTGGATTGGAGCGGGGAGGCGCTCTGATTGCCGACTCCTCTGACGCTAGGCTCACGTGGGATTCGCTGACATCTTCGGACGCAGTGTCATCGAGGTCTCACTCCTCGGCGGGGTCGTGGTGGTGATGGGGGCCGCGCTCGTGGGGGTGGCGATTCGTCGCCGGAACCGGAGCCAACGATCGGCCGAGCCGGAACCACTACTGGTCTTCCCCGACAGCAAAGTGCGTCGCCCGAACACCCCGGCGCCGATCGAACCCGGTCTCTGGAAGCGGCAGCCGTTGGACGGAGGGAACGGCTCGAGGGGGGTGGACGAGGCCAGCGAGACGATCCGTCTGCCGACTGCGGCAGACGGCACGATCCAGTTGCTGCCCGGTCGGCTGGTGATGCTGGAAGGCCCGGAGGTAGGCCGGGAATTTCGCTTTCTGCGGGTCGGTAACCAACCCGTCCCCGAGGTGACCATCGGGCGTGCGAGCGGGCCCCCGTACCGGCACATCCAGCTAACGGCTGCGACGGTGAGCCGGATGCATGCCCGCATCCGATATCAGGACGGGAGGTGGCTCCTCGCCAACCTCTCCACGACGAACCCGCTCCGCTTGAACGGTCGCGAGCTTCCGCCGATGCAGGATGCACCGCTGGCGAACGGAGATCGCATTCAGCTCGGTGAGGTGGAGCTGAGCTACCTGCAGGGGTCGTGATGAATTTCTTCCACTGCCGCAGCGCGGCCACCACAGTGCAGGGCCGTCGACTCAGAAACGAGGATGCGGTGCTCGACCTGAAGCTCCCCGATGGGCGGCACGTGGTGGCGGTCGCGGACGGCATGGGAGGCCACCAATCGGGAGAGATCGCGAGTGCACTGGCGCTGGAGGTCCTTACGCGTGAGCTGCGCGCCGGTGCACGGCTGAAAGAAGCGGTGATCGCGTCCAACCAGGCCGTATACGAGGAGGCCCTGCGGGACCCCACGCGGGCCGGAATGGGAACCACGCTGGTGGCCCTGCTGCGAACGGACGCGGTGTACGAGATCGCCAACGTCGGCGACAGCCGCGCTTATCGCATCGACACGCACGGCATCAAGCGGATCTCGCGCGATCACTCCTTTGCCGAGGAAGCGGCAAGCAAATCGCTCATGGGCCCCGAAGAGATCGCGCGCTCGCCCTGGCGCAACGCGCTCACCCGCTCGATCGGCACGCAGGAGTCGGTGGAGGTCGATCTCTTCGGGCCGTTCGAGATCTCCGGCAGTGCCCACACCGTGCTCCTGTGCAGCGACGGGCTCTATCGGGCGC
Source organism: Longimicrobiaceae bacterium (assembly GCA_036375715.1). Classification (NCBI taxonomy): domain Bacteria; kingdom Pseudomonadati; phylum Gemmatimonadota; class Longimicrobiia; order Longimicrobiales; family Longimicrobiaceae; species Longimicrobiaceae bacterium. The sequence goes on from DASVBS010000081.1 coordinate 56,623, forward strand.
TGAGCGATGACGCGGCCTGGCACCACCTGATCGCCGCGCCTGATCCGGCCTCGGGAGCTCGCATCCTCATCGACCAGGCGTTGCGGCTCGGTAGCGACGACAACGTGTCGGTCGCCGTGGTGCAGTTTTCGGGCACTGCCTCCCCGCTTCAACCCGGATGGATCGGGAGCACGATGGGACAGATGCGAGGGCGTGCACAGGCGCCGCGGGTGCTTCCCTCCGCATCACTGACCGCCGGTCCGGAGAGCCAGATCGTGGCCGGGAGTCGGCGCAGCTCGAGTCGCCGTACCGACCTGCGGCGAATCATGAAGTTCATCCTGAGCGAGAATGTGCTGTTCGGCCTGTGCACCGGAATCCTGGTGATGTGGTTAGCCCTCCGGCTACTCGCCAGTTGAGCCCCCGCTGATTGCGCCCCTGTCCGTCTGCTGGTGAAACGATGAGCATCGAACACTCCGTCCGCGATGACGTCGCGCTGGCTCTCGGCTCCGACTATGAGATCGTGCGGGAGCTGGGCCGCGGGGGTGCGTCCGTGGTTTACCTCGGGCGTGATCGCGTTCTGGGTCGAGAAGTCGCCATCAAGGTCATCCGGGATTCGCACGCGGGGGACGCCGAGGCGGTTGCTCGTTTCGAGCGAGAGGCGCGTATGCTGGCCTCGCTGCAGCATCCGAACATCGTGATGCTCTACGCTGCAAAGCAGCTCCCTGGCGGTACGCTTGCCCTGGTGATGCAGCACGGCGGGTGGGCCACGCTCAAGTCGGTCATTCTCGAGAAGGGGGCTCTTCCCCTCGAGCTGGTGGAGCGGGTACTGAGGGACGTTGCCTCGGCGCTGGACTACCTCCACCGGCACAACGTCATCCACCGTGACGTCAAGCCGGAGAACATCTTCATCGATGGCGACAGCGGGCGTGCCCTGCTCTCCGACTTCAGCATTGCGAAATCGGGAGATGCGGCCACGAGCGTGACCCTGACGGGCGTGGTGATCGGCACGCCCGCCTACATGTCGCCCGAGCAGATCGACGGTGGGGAGCTGACGGGTCGAAGCGACCTGTACAGCCTGGGGATGGTGGGCTACGAGATGCTCACGGGCGAGCGCCCCTGGGAGGGAGAGAATCTCTTCAACGTCATCTACAAACAGAAGACGGAGAGGCTTCCTTCTCTGCTCGCGCGACGGCCAGACACGCCGGAGAAGCTCCGGCGCCTGATCGAGAAGGCGACGGAGAAGGACCCGGCTCTGCGCTGGTCCGACGCATCCGAGTTCCTCGCGGCGCTCGGGGGTTCCGCTCCGTCCTCGCTACCGATCCCCGTGCCGCCTCAACCGGTGGCGCCCGCGCCGGCGTCCTCGCTCCCGCTCTCGGAGTATCCGACTCTCGAGATCGAGCAGATCGTGGTGGAGGAGGCTCTGGCCCAGCGGGCTCGCAAGCCACGTCGGCGGCGCCGGTTCATGGCGGCCGCCGTGGTGGTCCTCCTGTTCAGCGGCGGCGCCGGAGCGCTGGCTTTCTCCGGAAGGAGTCTGGACGGAGAGACGGTTTTCGATCTGAGAACCCTTCGGGATGCTGCAGACGAGACGAGCTCGCTCTCGCTGCCGCCGGCCACCCGCGAGGCGCAGCCAGCCGCCGTCGACACTCCGAGCTTCGCCCTGGTCGAGCCGATCGTCGATTCCGATCCGCCACCGCCCGACACTGCGACCCAGCGCGTCACCCAGCCGGAGGAGCCGCCGGCGCGTCCTCGAAACGTTGCTCAGGGGCAAGAGGAACCCGCAAGGTCCCCATCGTCGGCACGGCCCCCGCCGACCGCCGAGAACTCGGCCGTGCCCGCGGGTGAGGAGGGCGAGGCTGAGCTTCCTACCACGCCGCCGGCCCTGCTCCCGTCACTCAACGTGACCGTTCCGACCGATACGGCGCCGTCGGTAACGCCGTCGCGGGTGTTGCAGCCCCTCGAGGCGAGAACCAGCGAGTCGCCTGCGCCGCAACTGCAGAACCGCGACCTCGTAGGCCAGCTTCTCAGGGAGCGGTATCCGACCGATTTGCGACGTCGGGGCGTAGGCGGAACGACGGTATTGACCGTGCTGGTCTCTCCCGAGGGAAGCGTGGAGCGGAGTAACGTCGTAAGCAGCAGCGGTAACGAGCGCCTCGACGAAGCGGCGCAACGGGTCGCCGAACGGATGGTGTTCCGCTTTCCCGAAGGGACGACGCCGAAGGCGGTGTGGGTGGCGGTCCCGCTCACCTTCGACCCACGCTGAACGGCGACCCGCATTGGTCGGCGACTCGCCCTGATCGGCGCCCTCCGGCTCAGCCGCTCTCGATCTCCCAGGTGACGGGCTGCCTCTGCTGAGGCGCCGGGCGCAGCCGACGCACCCGCCGTAGCTGGTCCTCGAGGAAGCGCTCCAGCCGCGCCGCCAGCTCGGGATCGGTACGCAGATCCTCGTCGCGATAGCTCAGACGCACCGTCCACGCGCCCGTCTTCTTCGACACCCCCGCCCGCACCTGGGCAATCCCCTTCAGCTCGCGCTTCGTCGCCGGGCCGGCCTCGTAGAGAAGCGAGCGCAGCGCCTCCGCCCGCTCCTCCACAGTCTTGAGGGGAGCAATGCGCTGAAAGCGCGGCACGGTCGCCTCGGGCGTGCGATAGAGCGCCGCCCGCTCCTCGTCGGTCAAGGCCAGGATCGCCTCCCCGACCGCGCGCATGTAGGAGACATGGGCGGGAGATCTCCCCGCTATTCGCGCCACCTCCGCCTGGCTCATGCCTCCTTCCTGCACCAGCATCTGGTAGCTCACCGCGGTGTCGACGGGGTGAGGATCCACGCGTGCCTCGTTCTCGGCGACCTGCAGCGCAAGGGCCTCCACCACCGAGATCCGCCCGTGATCCCGCACCGGGATCCGGTCCAGCCCGGCGCGCTTGGAGGCGAGCCACCGGCGCATGCCGTAAACGAGCACGTAGCTGGGGGCTTCTTCGGGGCCCTCCACCCGCACGCCGATCGCCTGCTTGATCTCTCCTCCGGCCAGGATCGACTCGGTCAGGGACGCCAGCTCCTCCTCGTCCACGTGCTGGCGCACGTAGGGGCCGGAGAGCACGATGTCGTCCGGGTGGAGGAGGCGGTGGTCCTCGGTGAGCGGCGCTGCCCCCGGTGCGCGGGTGGGGTCAGGCGATGAATCCGGCTTCGAGTCTCTGGACATCGCTGGTCGGCAGAATGACGGGTGCCAAGCGAACGGGCCGCCCCGATTTCGCTCGGGGCGGCCCGTTCGTCTCGGGATGCGGAGAGGATGACCGCCCGGTCAGCCGAGCCGGACCACGTTCTCGGCGGCGGGTCCCTTGGGGCCCTCCACCAAGTCGAACTCGACCCGCTCTCCCTCGGTGAGGGACTTGAATCCCTGCATCTGGATCGCGGAGTGGTGAACGAAACAGTCGCGGGTTCCCCCTTCAGGAGTGATGAAGCCGAAACCCTTGGCGTCGTTGAACCACTTGACCGTACCGATGTTGCGCATGCTGCCCTCGGCGAGAAAAGAAAGTCGGGTTCCGGGTCTCCGTACATCCCGACTCGATGGCGCGGCGGAGGCGCCGCGCGGGGAACTCGGAGTCGCAACGAATGGAGACGCCTGGGGAAGAACCCGGTACCTCGCCTTCGGTGACGCTCGCAGCGGCGCAGAGTAAGCGGGGCCCCCGGTCCTGTCAAGGAAAGTGGCCCGGGGCGCGGGTTCTCGCCCGAGGCAGCGGGGAGCGATGATCGGGAGCGACGGTCGGGGCCGCGGGGGTCAGCGCTGGCTGGCGGCGATCATGAGAAGCTCGTCGGCATCGCGATCCGCGACCAGCAGCCGAAATTCCTGGTCGGACACGTCCGAGAGCAGAGCTTCCTGGATGGAAACCGGGGTGGCGACGGCAACCGGAGTCGACGCGGGCAGCGAGGAATCCTCTCGACCGATCCCCAACCAGAAGACGGTGGCGAGCCCCGCCGCCGCGGCCAGGGGGATCAAGGGCTTCACCCAGCGGGGTGAAGCAACCTGCAGCGCGCGCCGGCGCGCCAGAGGAAGCGATGCTCGCTGCCGGATGTTCGAGCGCATCTCCGCCCAGTCCACCTCCTCCAGCGGGACCTCCCCCTCCACCCAGCGCAACGCGGCTCCGATCAAGGGATCCGGCTTCAGCTCCTCGTGGTGATTCATCTCATGCCTCTCTGTTACTCCGGACGAAAGGCCCCAGCGCCTCCCTCAACTTCGCCCGCGCCTGATGCAGGTGCCACCGCACGGTACCATCCGAGAGCCCGAGGATTTCCGCGATCTCGAGGCTGCTGAACCCCTCCAGCTCGAACAGCTCCACGATCGACTTCTGCCGGGGCGGGAGTGTTCGGAGAACCTCCGCGAGCCGTTCCTTCAGCTCGGCTCGTTCGGTATCCCGCAGCGGAGACCGACTGGCGTCGGAGATCTCCGGCGGGAGTGCGTCCATCCTGCGCAATGACCGCGATTTGCGGGAATTCAGCCCGCGATTGACCAGAATCCGATAAAACCAGGGAGCAAAGCTGCGTCCCTGCTTGAAGGTGTCGATCTTCTCGAGCGCGGCCAGAAAGGCGTCCTGGACCAGATCCTCAGCGTCTTCTCTCTGCCCGAGCAAACGATACGCGACCGAGTAGGCGCGCTTCATGTGCCGCACGACGAGCAGGTCGTAGGCCTCCACGTCGCCGGCACGCACGCGCTCGACCAGCTCGGTGTCGTCGAGCTCGACGACCGGAGCCGCGCGTCCGTCCTCACTCGCGACGGACAGCACCGCGGGGCCGCGCCCCACCTCAGTCGCGAGCGCCCTCACGCCTCCGTCTTTCTTCGGAGTGGTCGCGATCGCGTCGGTCCCTCGACACCATGTCGCGGATCTTCTCCTTCTGCGCGTCGGTGAGCACATCGCCAACCTCTCGCATGGCGGCGTGATCGATCGCGCGCACCTGATTCAGGAGGCTTTCGATCTGCTCACCGCTGCGCCGGAGGAGAGCCTCCTTCTCCGCCTCCGCCATGTTGGGCTCGGCCCTGCGACGCTCCTTCAGCTCGCGCCGGATGGCCATGATCTGCTGCCAGAGCGGCTGCTTGCGCGCATCCGCGGTGTCTTTGATCTCCTGTACCCGGGCGAGCTGCGCGTCGGTCATTCCGAGCTCCTGACGGTGCTCGATGAGCTTCTCGACCGCTCCGTTCAGCCCCCGGTGTGGCTCGCTGTGGCCCCTCTGTGCCTCCGCCTCTATGGGAAGCACCACGAGCAGCGCGATACCGAGCCACCACCAGGCTTGTCGCATCTCCTCCCTCGAATCGTCAGATCGCACATTGCCGCGAGGGCGTTCCGCTAGTGGTACACGCAACGCATGGCTAATGTTGGCAGGAGGGAGGGAGCCGGCAACCGGTGCGGGCGCTTACTCGCGCCCCGCACCAGCGACGGTCGAGAAGTGTCGGACCAGAATCGATGGCCGAATCAGGGTCAGCCCCGCGGCATCAGCGCCACCCCGCGTCGTACCCGCGCCGCATCAACCCGCGCGCCTCGCGCCGCAACGCCTGCCAACCACTTCGCACCCGACCGGGAAGATCCACGTCGATCGTGTGCCTCAGGCGTCGTCCGACGCGGCGGTCGTCGGGCGCACCCTCTCGTCCCCACCGCGGACGCGCCGGCTCGGAGATCCGCTCGATCACCTCTTCGACTTCGGTCTCGCGCTGCAGATCGAGACCGGCGTAGTTCACGGCCAGATCGGCCTGTGAGATGATGCCCACCAGCGACCCGTCCCTGCCGGTGACCGGAACGCGACGCACGCGCTCGCGCTTCATCAGCGCGAAGACATCCCGCACATGATCGTTCTCGAAGACGGTGTGCGGATCCTTCGACATGATCTCGCGGACCGCCGTCTTCTTCAGGTCCTTCCCTTCCGCGGCGGCCCGGATGGCAATGTCCCGGTCGGTGACGATTCCCTCGAGGCGCTGCGATTCTTCGCTCTCGATCACCGGCATCACCCCCACGTCGAGGTCGCGCATGCGCTGGGCAACCTCCTGAACCGGAGTGTCCGCTGTGACCGCCTCCGGATTGCGCGTCATGATTTCAGCGGCACGAACCGTGTCCGCCGTTTCGCCCCGGACAGGCTCCTCCAGCTTCCGACGCCATCCTCCCCCTCCATACCACTCCATCCTTCCGGGCTCGGGTTCGAACGCCTGATCGCGGACCGGTCCATGTGACCGCGCCTCGTAGCGCGATCGGCTGCCCGTCCGGAAGGGCGCATCGTAGCTGGCGGCGTAGCCGAACCTCTCTCGCCGCAGGGCGCCCCGGAACGGCCGATCGTACTCCTGCCAACGCCGATGGTACTCCTGCCACGGCCCCGCTTCACGGCTCCGTCCGAACCGAGCGCGGCCGCTGAAAGACTCGTCGTACCGACCGCGATAGTCTCTCGCATAGCGCTGCATCGCCACCTCCGAAGCCTCGATTTCGTCCGACTTCGCCCGACTTCGCGCGGCCGCAACTTCTCGGCCATCCACGGCGAACGTCCGGCGTCCCTTTATCGTGGCGAGGTGGCGGAATATCTTGGTACTTTCACAATCGACGAGAGAGGTGGATGGCTACGCTCGCAAAACCCGGAGGATCCGCCGTGGATCGCAAGCTGGTAAAACGGTGGATCCAGTTGATGGCCGGGCTATTCGGGTGTGGCCTCGCCGTCGCGCTCATGATTCGGAGCCGCCTGGGGCTCGGTCCCTGGGACGCGTTCCACGTCGGGCTGCATCGGATCACTGGCCTTACCGTCGGCACGGTCAGCATCCTGGTCGGGGTGGCCATCCTCTTCGGAACCTGGTTTCTGGGAGTACGGCCCGGGTTGGGGACGCTGGTGAACATGGTGATGATCGGCGTCTTCATGGACCTGCTGCTGCTGGTCACCCCTGAGGCCGGAGGCATCCTGACGGCTTTCGTTTACTACGGGGCGGGGATCATCGTCTTCGGGCTCGCCACGGGGATGTATCTCGGCGCGGGGCTCGGAAGCGGCCCCCGGGACGGGCTCATGATCGCCGTCAGCGAGATCAGAGGGCTGAGCGTCCGTCGGGTGCGCACCTTCATCGAGCTGGCCGTTCTGGTCGCGGGCTGGTTGATGGGCGCTCAGGTTGGTATCGGAACCATCGTGTTCGCGCTGACAATCGGGCCCGCCACACAATGGGGAATGCAGCTCGCGGGCGTGACGGTCCACCCGCGGGCGGCGTCGTCTGCTGCCATTGCCGAAGCAGCGCGTAACTCGACTGGAGATCGCCGCGTCGCCTGATCTCCCTCGCCGTCCCCCCGCGATTCCCATCACCGACTGGGCACGGAGGCAATCGATGAGTGAGACATCGCTGGTGGCCCTTCCCGCCGCGAGCACGAAAGCCATCCGCACCACCACGGCCTTCCTCAACCGGGTCTTTCCGCCCCCTCGCAGATTCGGCATCCGCCTCTGGACGGGTGAGACACTGCCGGTCGAAGGGACGCCTGCCTTCACGCTGGTGTTGAACTCGCCGGGCAGCCTTCGGCGCATGTTCACCCCGCCTGTGGAGCTTTCGATGGGGGAAGCGTACCTGCGGGGGGATTTTCATGTCGAAGGGGACATGAGCGCCGCCTTCGACATCGTCCCCGCGGCGCGGGCTGCCTTCAGCTCGCCCTCCGAGGTCGCCTCACTAGCCGTGCGGTGGCTACGCCTCCCGGATGGCAGGAATGACATAGAGTACGGAATTCATCCGCCGGCGCGGCTGAGAGGCCGTCGTGGCACGCGGAGCCGGGACCAGGCGGCGATCCAATACCATTACGATGTAGGCAACGACTTCTACCAGCTCTTCCTGGACCGGCGCATGGTGTATTCGTGCGCTTACTTTCCCACAGGAACGGAGGATCTCGACGCCGCTCAGGAAGCCAAGCTCGAGTTGATCTGCCGGAAGCTCAGGCTGAAGCCTGGCGAGCGGCTGCTCGACATCGGCTGCGGATGGGGTGGGATGCTGATCTACGCCGCGGAGCGCTACGGCGTGGAAGGCGTGGGGGTTACGCTCAGTCGCGCGCAGCTGGAGCTGGGAAGGGAGAGGGTCCGGCAGGCGGGTCTGGAGAAGTTGATTCGCCTCGAGCTGCTCGACTACCGCGACCTCACCGGCCCGCCCTTCGACAAGATCGTGAGCATCGGAATGTTCGAGCACGTCGGTCGGCAGGGGCGCGCAGAGTACTTTTCGCAGGCGTTTCGACTGCTGAAGCCCGGTGGCCTCTTCCTGAACCACGCGATCTCAGACCGCCCACACATTCCGCCGCGGGGTCTGACCGACATGGTCTCCAGAGCGCTGGAGACGGTGATGGTCGGGAAGCAGCACTTCCGCAAGCGCTACATCTTTCCGGATGGCGAGCTGATGCCGGTAAGCGAAGCGAACCTGGAGGCGGAGACAGCCGGATTCGAGGTCCGCGACGTGGAGAATCTGCGGGAGCACTACGCCGAGACGATCCGGCACTGGCTGCGACGGCTCCGGCAGCGCCAGAAAGAGGCGATCGAGATCGCGGGCGAGCCGCTCTACCGGCTGTGGGAGCTGTACCTGGCGGGGTGCATCTACCACTTCGACACCGCCCTCATCAGCGTCAATCAGTCCCTGCTGGTGCGCCCGGTGGATGGGCGCGCGGGGCTCCCCTGGTCACGAGCGGATCTCTACAGGGAGTGAGGGCGCCGTCCGAAACTTCTCCAATGGGGGTGGGTAGAATCCGCATCCGCTCCCCCGACCATTCCCGTGTTGGAGAAGTATGGGATGAATCATCGCGACGTCTGGTTCGTCGGTCTGCTCGCGCTCGCGTACCTTTACCTCGATGCCGCCAGCCTCGCACCGCGGCGGGAGGCCCTCGCCCGAGGTCGTGCTTTCCTGCCCCCGCCCGAGGAGGCGCCTGAGCCGAGCGGCTTCGCCCTTTCGGAAACCTGCCCGCGGGATCTGACCCACCCGGTCAAGCTCCGCCCCGCCGACGGAGCCAAGTGGTGTCTGGTCTGCGATGAAGGTTTCTACCCGGCCCTGAGTTGATCCTCCCTCACTCCAGATCCAGGCCGTAAGGAAAATTTGAGCTTCCGCCCTTGCCCCGCCGCTCCTGCCGGGCGCGGGTGAAGACCCCGCTGTCCGCCCGGGAGATGCGCCGATGCGCGGCAAGGCCTTCCAGTATCAGCTCTACCGCGGCAACGTCGGCGGCTCGACTTTCCTGAGGGTAGAGAGCGGACTCGCGGTACGCGTCCTCCAGCCCCGGCACAGCAACCAGGGCTTTCCAGCAAACCTCAGCGCCGGCAGTATCCGAGATCTGGAGGACGCCGCCCCGGTCGAAATAGTCGATGACCTCCCCGAGTAGATCGGGGTCCCAGTACTGGTCGAAGAGATCCCTGGCCGCCGCGGCGATCAGGTCGCGGGCGATCCTGTCGGCACCCTGCAGCTCCCCCTCATACTCCAGCTCCACCTTGCCGGTGATGGCCGGCAGTGCAGCATAGACGTCGGCCACGCGCGGGACGATGACCTCTTCGCCGGTGATTACCGCCCTGCGCTCCGCGTTGGACACGGCGGTCTCCATCATCGTAATCGGCATCCGCTGCGAGACGCCGCTCCGGCGATCGATGCGTTTGTCCTCCCGGGCGAGGAAGGCGGTGCGTTCGATCAGCTCGGCAATGAAGGGCGGAATGTCGATGTGCCGACCGTCGCGATCGAGCCAGGCCTCCTGCAGGGTGATCCCGATCCCGTCCTCGATCGAGCGCGGGTAGTGGGTGAGGATCTCCGTTCCGATCCGATCCTTGAGGGGAGTGATGATCTTTCCGCGCGCCGTGTAGTCTTCAGGGTTGGCGCTGAAGACGAGCAGCACGTCCAGAGGTAGGCGAACGGGATAGCCTTTGATCTGGATATCCCCTTCCTGCATGACGTTGAACAGGGCCACCTGTACGCGCCCGGCCAGGTCCGGGAGCTCGTTCACGGCGAAGATGCCCCGGTTCGCGCGCGGGAGGAGGCCGAAGTGGATGGTGAGCTCGTCAGAGAGAAGATGGCCTCCCCGCGCGGCGCGGATCGGGTCCACGTCTCCGATCAGGTCGGCCACGGTCACGTCGGGGGTGGCGAGTTTCTCCACGTAGCGCGAGTCGCGCCCGATCCACTCGATGGGAGCGTCGTCGCCCTGCTGCTCGAGCAGCAATCTGCCCTGCTTGGAGATGGGGTTGAAGGGGTCGTCGTTCACCTCCGAGCCGGCCAGCACCGGGATCTCGGGGTCGAGCAAATCGACGAGCTGGCGGAGGATTCGGCTCTTGGCCTGCCCGCGGAGCCCCAAGAGGATGAAGTTGTGCCGCGAGAGAATGGCGTTGACGAGCGCCGGCACCACGGTGTCCTCGTACCCGATGATGCCGGGCAGGACCGGCTCCCCCGACCGGAGGCGCTGGATCAGGTTCTCGCGCAGCTCCTGCTTGACCGTGCGCGGACGATATCCGGATCGACGGAGCTCACCGACAGTGGTGGGACGCATCAGCGAATCGGTTCAGGGTACGATCGTGTCCGGGCGCGAATCGTTTCGGACGAAGTCGTTCCGCAATCGCTCTCCCTTCGAGCAGCGGCGAACAGGTTCCAGGGACAGGATAGGCGCAGCGCTGTCCGCTTGCAAACGCGCGCGGCTCGCGGAGACCGGCCTGCCACGAACGCGCGCTTCCATGCCGTTGCGGCACGGTTATCTTGCTGGTTCCGCCGATACGGCAGAACCGGCGGGAATGCACTTAAATTCAAGAAAATCAGTGTGTTTCGGCCCGGCACAACACCTGTGAGGGAGGGTACGACGGTGGCAGCGATTGTGCTATGCACTTGCTCCGGGACACGCCGCCCGGGCCAGAAAGAATGGCGAAGGTGCACACGACGTCCGGTGAAGGTTGCCGGAAGTCGACTGTGAGAAAGGATAGATCATGAGCGAAAGAATAATGCTTCCCGTCCTGCCTCTGCGGGAGACCGTGGTCTTCCCGGGGGTCGCCGTGCCGATCTCGGCCGGCCGGCCGGGGACGCTGAAGGCGATCGAAGCGGCACTCGGCGCGGATCGCAGGGTCTTCGCCGTGGCTCAGAAGGAGAATCGCGACGAGGTAGAGATCGACAACCTCTACACCGTCGGTACCATCGTGCGGATCGCTCAGGTCCAGCGCGGCGTCGGCGGCATGCAGCTCCTCATCCACGGCGAGGAGCGAGCGCTGGCCCTCAACTACACCGATACGCCGGACCAGGGGCTTCGCGCGGGCGTGGTGCCGATGGAGCAGCTCGACCCGGTGGCGCCGGAGGACGCGGCGTTCCAGGCGCTCTTCCGCGAGGTACGCGAGCGCGCGGCCGAGCTGGGCAAGCGGAGGGGAATTCCGCCCGAGATGCTCCAGCAGTTCCTGGACGGGGTGACGGAGCCGGGACCGTTTGCGGACCTGGTCACGTTCTACCTGGAGGTCGATTCCGCGACCAAGCAGCGTCTACTGGAGATGCTCTCGGTGGAGGAGCGGCTGCGCACCTTGCTGGTCCTGATCGAGCGGCAGCTCGCCCTGATCGAGGCGCAGGAGGACATCCAGCAGCAGGTGCAGGAGGAGCTGGGCGAGCGGCAGCGAGAGATGCTGCTGCGCGAACAGCTCAAGGCCATTCAGCGCGAGCTGGGTGAGGACGAGGAGGGACGCGAGTCAGAGGAGCTGCGTCGTCGCCTCGAGGCGCTGCAGCTCCCCGAGGCAGCGCGGGAAGAGGTCGAGCGCGAGCTCGGGCGCCTGGAGCGCACCAGTCCGCAGAGCGCGGAATACCAGGTCATCCGCACCTACCTCGAGACCGTCGCCGACCTGCCCTGGAACGAGCGGACCGAGGACAAGCTGGACCTCAAAGCCGCCGAGGAGATCCTCGAGGAGGATCACTACGGCCTGCAGGACGTCAAGGACCGGGTGCTCGAGTTCCTGGCGGTGCGGCAGCTCGCCGCGCGGCGGGCGGTCGAGGAGGTGGACGAAGAGCGCGCCCGGGCGGAGGCCGAGGCTGCCGATGCGGCTGGCGAAGCGGCAGCGTCCGAAGCGGCGGCTTCCGCGGACCGCTCGGATGGCGCCTACAGTGAGGCGGAGAAGGAGGACCAGCCGGTGGAAGAGCAGGCTCCGGCGGCAGAGTCCGAGCCGAGCGACGGTACCCGGGAGCGCGTCGAGGCCACTTCGCGGGCCACGGCCAAGGGGCCGATCCTGCTCTTCACGGGGCCTCCGGGCGTTGGTAAGACCTCCATCGCCAAGAGCATTGCCCGCGCGCTGGGACGAAAGTACGTGCGCATCGCTCTGGGCGGTGTGCGTGACGAGGCAGACATCCGCGGCCACCGGCGGACGTACGTGGGTGCGATGCCGGGGCGTATCGTGCAGGCGCTGAAGCAGGCGAAGTCGCGCAACCCAGTGATCCTGTTGGACGAGGTGGACAAGTTGGGTGTGTCGCTGCAGGGCGATCCGTCGAGCGCCCTGCTCGAGGTGCTCGACCCGGCGCAGAACCACGAGTTCACCGATCACTATCTGGGCGTGCCGTTCGACCTGTCCGAGGTCCTGTTCATCGCCACGGCGAACTACGTCCAGAACATCCCGGCGCCGCTCCTGGACCGGATGGAGACGGTCGACTTCCGTGGCTACACGGAGCAGGAGAAGCAGCAGATTGCCGAGCGGTACCTGATTCCGCGCCAGCGTGAGGAGGCAGGGCTCGAGGCCGACGAGTTCAGCATCAGCCCCAAGGCACTGAGTCTGGTGATCTCGGAGTACACCCGTGAGGCGGGCGTGCGGCAGCTCGAGCGGGAAATCGGGAAGCTGGCCCGCAAGGCGGCCCGTCGCATCGCCGCCGGGCGGACGAAGCGCGTGCGCGTCAGTGAGAAGCAGGTGCGGGAATTCCTGGGTCGCTCGCGCGTGCACCCCGAGAAGGCCGGTGGGGAGAACCTCGTCGGGGTGGCTACGGGCATGTACTACACGCCCATGGGTGGTGACATCATGTTCATCGAGGTCAGCGCCTCGCAGCGGAGTGCTCAGGTTGCCGGGGAGGCCGAGAGCGGTGCGACCGGCATGGGTAACCTGGTGCTCACCGGGCAGCTCGGGGACGTGATGAAGGAGTCCGCGCGTGCAGGACTTACCTACGCAAGGGCGCACGCCGTGCGGTACGGAATCGATCCCCGGAAGGCCTGGGGATCTGAGATCCACATCCACGTGCCGGCCGGTGCGATTCCGAAGGACGGACCGTCCGCCGGTGTGGCCATGGCCACGGCGCTGGTGTCGGCGCTCTCCGACCGTCCGGTGCGTTCGGACGTCGCCATGACCGGCGAGATCACGCTCACCGGGCGCGTCTTGCCGATCGGCGGGGTGAAGGAGAAGCTGCTGGGCGCCTATCGCGCGGGGATCAAGACGGTGATCATCCCCAAGGCGAATACCGCGGACCTGGAGGATCTGCCCTCTGAGGTCCTGAAGGCTCTGGAGATCCACCCCGTCGAGACGATCGATGAGGTGCTGGCCCTGGCGCTGGAGGGAGCCTCCTTCAGCGCCGAGGGGACGCTCCGCTTCCCGCCGCTGGCGGGGAGTGGCGGCCCGCGCGCGGCCGAGTCGGAGCCGCGTCTGCACGGCCCGAGAGGGTGATGCGATGGTAATCCGCTGATCGGAATGCGAGCCGTCGTCATCACCCGGCCGGGTGGGCCGGAGGTCCTGGAGATCCAGGAAAGGGAGGTGCCGGAGCCGGGGCCCGGGCAGATCCGCGTGCGGGTACGCACGACGGCGCTCAACCGGGCCGACCTTCTGCAGCGCCGGGGCGGCTATGCCGCCCCGGCCAATTTTCCACCCGACATTCCGGGGCTGGAGTACGCGGGCGTCGTGGACGCGCTCGGGTCTGGAGCAGGCTTGTGGGCGGTCGGGAGTCGGGTGATGGGCATCGTCGGTGGGGGCGGACACGCGGAATACGTCTGCGTGCACGAACGAGAAGCGATGCGGATCCCCCACAACCTCTCCTGGGAGGAAGCCGGCGCAATTCCCGAAGCCTTTCTCACCGCGTACGACGCCCTCTTCCGACAGCTCGAAGTGCAGATGGGCGACCGGTTGCTGATCCACGCCGTCGGGAGCGGGGTCGGCACCGCCGCGGTGCAGCTCGCCAGGGCCGCCTCGGTGCGCACGATCGGGACCTCGCGCACCGCCTCGAAACTGCAGCGTGTGCTCGAGCTCGGCCTCGACGTGGGGATCGACTCCTCGCAGCAGGACTGGAGGGAGCAGGTGAAGGTGGCGACCGAAGGGGAAGGGGTCAACGCGGTCCTGGATCTGGTGGGCGGCAGGTTCATCCAGGACGACCTGAGAGTGCTCGCGCCGCGCGGGAAGGCGATCGTGGTGGGACTGGTCGGCGGAGCTTCTGCCGAGCTCGATCTCGGGCTGCTCCTGCGGCGTCGACTGACCCTGATGGGGACCGTTCTGCGCACCCGCCCGGTCGAGGAGAAGATCGCTCTTGCGCGAGAGTTCTCGGACAGCGTGTTACCACTGTTTGCGTCCGGACGGATCAAGCCGGTCGTAGACCGCGTGTACCCGATTGAGGAGATCCGTCAGGCCCACGCCGTGATGGAGGCCAACCAGACGTTCGGCAAGATCGTGCTGCGCTGGGAGGAGGAGTAGCAGCACTCACGGCGGCTGCCGGCGCCGCGGCCGGGATTACGAATTACGAATTACGAATTACTAATTGCCGGATACCGGCTGGGGGTGCGGGTGCGGGTTACTCTGCAGGGGCGCCTCTTGTGGGTGCCCCCACGGAGATGCTGGGGGCGAGCGCAGATTGGCTCTTGCCCGGGCGGCGAGCCCTTGGGCGGTCGACCGGATTGGAGATGGCGTCCCGGAACCCTCATTTCCTGCAGTGCGGGCGCCCACAAGGTGACGCCCCTACAGGCGGATCTGGTTGCCGACTGCGGACCCCGGGGTTCCTGACGGCGTCATTCACGCCGTAGGGCGCAGGATCCTCTGAATGCGCACGCGTGCGTCTTCGAGGTGCAGGCGGGTAGTCCGATCGGCGGAGCGGGAGATCGCGTTGCGGATTTCCGTGTCCAGCGTGCGCAGCTCTCCGCGTAGCAGCGCGGGGATGTCTCCCGGCGCCGGCGAAGCAGTCAGGGGCATGGACGAGCTGTTACCGCCGGCGGGAGGATTCAGCTTCGAATCCACCTCGTCCAGGTACGCCCGCTGCAGGTTCCGCCGGAAGGGATCGATTTTCACCGACCGGGAACGCAGCTCGCTCCAGATGCCGCGCCGCAGGTCGGTGAGCATCTCGGCCGGGGTGTACGCTTCTTCCGGATCCTCGGCTAGCGCGGCGAATTCGGTCATCCGCTGCAGCCGCGGGTTGCTCAGCAGTTGCGACAACAGCCGCGCCTGCGCCCTGCCGATCCGAGTCAGCGCTCCATCGACCTCGATCCGCCGGAGCACGTCCGGGTCGAGGAAAAAATCAGGGGTGGTGAATGCCTCGCGGTTGAGGAACTCCACTGCCTCCTCCTGACGCTCTCGCGGCAGCGGGGCAAAGCGGGGACCCTCCTGCCCCCAGTACTTCTCCTGCGATTCCACGCCTCCCACCAGGCTGACGACGTGGCTCAGCTCGGTGGTCCACTGGCCGATCAGTCGCTCGTACAGCTCGGCCAGATCCGAATAGTCATATCCGGGCCGCTCCGTGGCCGGGATCAACATCGGCACGGTCCGGCGGATGTTGCGCAGCCCCAGCTCGGTGGACCGGACCGCATCGGCGTCGCCCACCGCCTCGGTGTGGTCGGCGATGTCCGCGCCGTTCGTATCGGTGGTGGAGAACCGAAGCCACGGCTCATGGTCCTGGCGACGAGCCCAGGCATCGAGCGTCGGCAACTCCTCCTCGGGCGTGCGGGCTCCCGGAACCGGACGGTAGCCCCACATGGTGGCGAAGCGGTCGTACGGCCCCACGCCCGGAATGAGCGTGTGGAGAGGAAGGCTATCCTCGGGCTGGGCAACGTAGTTGAAGCGCGAGTAATCCATGATCGACGGCGTGTGCCCCATCCGCTCGACGAACGAGCGACTGCGGACGCTGTCGGCGGGGTACATGGAGCTCGCCTTCTGGTTGTGCGGGAAGCCGAGCGTGTGCCCCACCTCGTGCGCAACCACGAAGCGGATCAGACGCCCCATCAAGCTGTCAGGGAGGGGCAGGCGCTGCGCCCGCGGGTCGAGCGGCGCCACCTGCGCGAAGTACCAGTTCCGTAACAGGTTCTGGACGTTGTGATACAGCATGATATCCGCCTCGAGGATCTCGCCCGTACGCGGGTCGTGCACGTGCGGCCCTACGGCGTTCTCGATGGTCGAGGGGAGCCAGCGAACCACCGAATAGCGGGCGTCCTCGGGCGACCAGTCGGGGTCCTCGGCGGGGGAGGGCGCTTCGCGCGCGACGATCGCCTGGTGGAAGCCGGCCGCCTCGAAGGCCGCCTGCCAGTCTTCGATCCCCTGCCGGATGTACGGGCGCCACTTCAGCGGTGTGGCCGGATCGATGTAGTAGACGATCGGACGGACCGGATGGCACGGGATCGACTGCTCAGGCGGGCATTCCAGGCGCCAGCGGGTGATGAAGGAGCGTTGGGCGGTGCGGTGCTCTTCGCTGCCGTAATCCTGCTGGGTGACGGAGAAGAAGCCCACCCGGCTGTCGTGGAGGCGCGGCTGCATCGGCTCGGCCGGCAGCTCCACCATGCTCCAGTGGACGAGCACGCTGGCGGTACGGGATTGTGAATCGGTTCCCGGGGCGCCGGACGAGCGCGGAGGCACGACGAAGGTGTGTGTCGCTTCCACCTCGATGTTCGTGGGGAAGACCGACACACGTTCTATATACGATCTCTCACGGTCGAGATTGCCACGCAGGACCCCGCTCACGCTCATCTCGGGGGGCGGATAGGTGTACAGTCGTGTCACCTCGATCACCGCCGCGCTGTCGGGGCCCATCGCCTCGATGGGGAAGCTCGCGAGCACGGGACTGTAATTCGCGGCCTCCACCGCCTGGTAGATGGCCCGTGAAGTGTCCGCGGTGAGCACAAAGGAAGGGCTGCGAAGCAGGATCCGGTTCTCACGCCGTTCCCAGCGCAGGACGCGGTTGCCCACCGGCTGCCCGCCGTACCCCTCGCCCAGCGTGTTCTTGGCAATGTGCGTAACCAGCAGCAGGTCCTTGCCGAGAACCTCGCGAGGAATCTCGTAGAAGAGCCGGTCCCCAATTCGATGTACCTTGAAGAGGCCCTCCTGCGTGACGGCGCGGGAGGTGATCACCTGCCGGTACGGACGCAGACGGGTCTCATCCGGCGGACGCCGGTCGAGGTTCTCCGCTTCGGCGCTGTCAGCGGCGATGACGCGAATCGGCGGTGGAGGCGGGGGCTCCGGGCGAGCGATGCGAAACGCCGGCGAACAGCCGGCCGCTAACAGAAGCAGGCCGATGAGGCGGATCTTCATGCTGGAACGACGTTTAGCCTGACGCGAACAGCGCTGAGGGAGGAGCGGAAGGGGCTACTACTCGTGGCGAGACCCGTTTGTGCCGAGAATTACCGGAAGCTGAGAATTTACCGGAAGTGTATCATGAATAGTACGTCCGGATTCGAATTCTGGCAAGCCGGAAGAACTGCTGTAACGTGGGAACCTGGCCCACCTTCAGCGGTACACAGCCCTGCATCCCAAACACACATGGTGGAGGCGTGACTGCAGGGGGGAGCGAAAACCGCTTGCCGTGAAGGAAGCGTGCAACTATACTGCGCGCCCTTTGCGAGCGCCCCCCGGCAGAAGACTTGCAGGGTTGCACCCTACGTCACGCGCTGCGAACGCGGGCGTTCACTGAAAAAAGTCCACGGAAGTGGCGAGTTGATACATGGCAACGGCTGAACGGAAAACCCGGAGACGGAAGCGGCAGACCCCGCGCCTGCGCGAGGGCTTCGCAGAGGTCGCCCAGGAGGATCAGTCCAGCCTCGATCAGTACCTGAAGGAAGTCAGCACGCACGACCTGCTGACGCCGCCGGAGGAGATCGAGCTGGGCCACCGCGCGCGCAGCGGTGACGAGGAGGCGGTGCAGGCGCTGGTGCGGGCGAATCTGCGCTTTGTGATCTCGGTAGCGAAAAAGTACCAGAACCGGGGCGTGAGCCTCTCGGATCTGATCCAGGAGGGTAATGTAGGTCTGGTCACGGCGGCCCGGAAGTTCGATCCAGACCAGGGCGTGAAGTTCATCTCCTACGCGGTCTGGTGGATCCGGCAGGCCATCCTCTCGGCGCTGGCGAACCAGGGTCGGGCGGTGCGCGTGCCCCTGAATCGTGCGTCCGACCTGGCTAAGATCTTCCGTGAGAGGGAGCGGCTGAAGCAGGAGATCGGCCGTGACCCCTCCCCGCAGGAGTTGTCGGAGGCGACCGGTCTCTCTCCCGAGATCGTGGAGAGCCTGCAGACGCTCAACGCGGCGGAGATCCGGCTGGACGCGCCGATCGGCGATTCGGAAGATTCGCAGCTGATGGACCGCTTCATCGCCGAGGAGGCAATCCTCACCGAGGAGGAGGTAGAGGAGCACCTGTTGACGGAGCGCATCGGCCGTGCGCTGGAGACCCTTCAGCCGCGGGACGCGAAGGTGCTGCGGCTCTACTTCGGCCTCGAGGGCGGGCGCGAGCACACGCTCGAGGAGATCGGTGACATTCTGGGCGTCACGCGGGAGCGGATTCGACAGCTGCGCGACCGCGCCCTGAAGCGGCTTCGCGAGGGAGAGGAAGGCGAGGCGCTGGCGTCGTTCGCGGCCTGAGCGACGATACGTCTCCCGCGACTGCGGCACCTCCGAGAGGGGGTGCCGCTTTCTTTTTCCGGTCAGGTGCCGCCCGGAGATTGGGTCTGCTGCAATCCGCGTCTCCTGCAATCCGTCCCCGCGGAACGAGACGCCCCTGTACCTGGCCGGGACCCCGCTGTCGATAGACCTGCGCCCTCCCGCGGCCGCTCTCGCCCGTCGCAGGGGCTACTCTCGGAATCGCTTCCGGTCATTGCAGCGATGACACGGTCGCGGAGTCTACGCGGCAGTTGCCCTCCTCCACGCCCCGGCGGTAAAGTCGTTCGCATGAGAACCACCACCGGCATCGTTCTCCGCGCGCAGGGCGGCGTCTATCAGGTAGAGACGCCGACCGGCGTGCGCGAGGCGGTGCTGCGTGGCAGGTTGAAGCAGGAGCAGCGGCCGGATGAGCGAGTGGTGGTGGGCGACCGGGTGGAGGTGGCTCCGCCGGACGCAGGGGAAAGCTCCCCGTGGACGATCGAGAAGGTGCACGAGCGGCACAGCGCCCTGGTTCGCCGCGCTCCTGGTCGAGCCAACCGGCCCAAAGTGATCGCGGCGAACGTCGACCAGGTGCTGGTGGTCTTCGCCACGGCCGAGCCGAGTCCGCACCTGCGCATGCTCGATCGCTTTCTCGTGCTGTGCGAGAGCAGCGGTCTGGACGCGGTGGTGGTGGTCAACAAAGTCGACCTTGTCGGCGAGGCGAAAGCCCGGCGCACCTTCTCGCTCTACGAGACAATCGGTTATCCGGTGCTCTATACCTCCGTGGTGAGCGGACTCGGGCTGGACGATCTGCGGGCGCGGGTGCGCGACCGGGTCTCCGCCCTCACCGGCCCCTCCGGGGTCGGCAAATCCAGTCTGCTGAACGCTATCGAGCCCGGGTTGAGGCTACGCGTCGGGGCGATCAGCGAGGCGGTGCGCAAGGGGCGCCATACCACTGTCACCGCCGAGCTCATCCCGCTCAAGGAAGGGGGATACGTCGCCGATACGCCGGGTCTTCGGGAGCTGGGACTGTGGGCAATTCCGCAGGAGGAGCTGGACCGTTTTTTCCCGGAGTTCGGCCCTCTCCTCGGGCGGTGCCGCTACGGTAACTCGTGCACCCACTCGCACGAGCCGGACTGCGCTGTACGGGATGCGGTCGAGGCGGGCGAAGTGAGCTGGGAACGCTACGACAGCTACCTGCGGATGCTCCGCGGCGACGAGGTCTCCGGGTAGGCGACTCCTGCGGACCGGGCAATGGAAATCGGAATCTACTCCTTCGTCGAGCGCACACCCGATCCGGAAACCGGCGCGCTGATCAGCGAGCAGGAGCGCATGCGGAACCTGCTCGAGGAGATCGAGCTGGCAGACGAGTTGGGCCTCGATGTCTTCGGGATCGGAGAGCACCACCGTCCCGATTACATCTCCTCTGCGCCGGCTGTGATCCTTGCGGCCGCCGCCGCGCGCACCAAGCGGATCCGCCTGACCAGTGCCGTCACCGTCCTCAGCTCCGACGATCCGGTTCGGGTCTTCCAGCAGTTCGCCGCGCTCGACCTGATCTCCGGTGGGCGAGCCGAGATCATGGCGGGACGCGGCTCCTTCATCGAATCCTTCCCGCTCTTCGGCTACGACCTCGACGACTACGACGCGCTGTTCGCGGAGAAGCTGGAGCTGCTTCTCAAGCTCCGGGAGGATACCCACATCACGTGGCGTGGCCGGTACCGCCCTCCGATCGAGGGGCTGGGGATCTACCCGCGCCCGGTCCAGAACCCGCTGCCAGTGTGGATCGCAGTGGGCGGCACGCCTCAATCGGTGGTGCGGGCGGGGACGCTGGGGATCCCCATGGCGCTCGCGATCATCGGGGGAACGCCCGATCGCTTCGTCCCCTTCGTCGAGCTGTATCGCGAGGCGCTCCAGCGAGCCGGGCACGATCCGGAGAAGGTGCCCGTCAGCATCAACTCACACGGGTACATCGCCGATGACGCTCGGCAGGCGATCGACGACGCCTATGGGCCTTACTCGATCACCATGGGACGCATCGGTCGGGAGCGCGGGTGGGCGCCACCCACGCGTGCACGCTTCGAGGCGGAGTGCTCGCCGCACGGGGCGCTTCTGGTGGGCGATCCGCAGCAGGTAATCGACAAGATCCTCTACGAGCACGAGCTGTTCGGACATGAGCGATTCCTGATGCAGGTGACGGTCGGCACGATGCCGCACCAGAAGGTGTTGCGGTCGATCGAGCTGTTGGGAACGGTGGTGGCGCCTGCGGTCCGGGCGGCGCTGGCCCGGGGAAGCGAGACGCCGGGTTGATCGTCCCGCCGGACCATGCCATGAACCTCCAGTCGCCAAGAACGCGGAGAAGATGCTGATGAGAGTAGCGACCCTCGCGCTGCTGATGGTGATGATGGGTAGTTGCGCGGCGAGCTCTTCCGGACAGGAGGAGTGGATCTCACTCTTCGATGGAGCGACGCTGAGCGGCTGGGAGGGGAACGAGGAGTATTTCCGGGTCGAGAACGGCGTCATCGTGGGAGGAACCACCGCGGCTCCGATACCGCAGAACGAGTTCCTGTGCAGCGAGAATTCGTACGGGGACTTCGAGATGGAGCTGGAGTTCCGACTGGATGAGGGGGTGAACTCGGGCGTGCAGATCCGCTCGGAGCGAATTCCCGACTCGCACGAGACGATCGGCTATCAGGCGGACCTGGGCGCCGGTTACTGGGGCGCGATCTACGACGAATCACGACGGAACCGCGTGCTGATCGCGCCCGAGGACAGCCTGATCGAGCGCACCCTCGATCCCACGGGATGGAACCACTACCGCATCCTGGCGCAGGGCCCGCGCATCCAGCTCTTCATCAACGGCGAGCGCACCGTCGACTACACCGAGACCGAGCCCGACATAGCCCAGAGCGGCCTGATCTGTCTGCAGATCCACAGCGGACCGCCGGGGGAGGTGCGCTTCCGCGAGCTGCGCATCCGCGAGCTCGACGCGGCTGGAGGAGATCCGGCGGAGTAATAGAGCTTTTTGCCTTTCCAACCTCCTTTGGCTATGTTGCGAGCAGCCGCCAGGGGTACTCCGGTCGATGCCGGGGTTGAGAGAGTCCCTTGGAACCTGATCCGGTTCAGACCGGCGTAGGGAGCGCGGTGGCGTAGAACGAGCAGGCGGCCGCGACGTGCGGCCGAACCCCTTGGCGCCATGCCCTCCCTCCCGGGCATGGCGCTTTTGTCATGCCCGGGACCGGATTCCTCGCAGCAACCAGAGGGAATGCCATGACTAACGACAACGCCACCCTCGTCCGCGGAAGGAAGCGGCAAGGGCCGACAGTTACTGCCGGAGACTACGGGGAGAACTTCCCGGCATCGCGGCGGGTCTACGTCGAAGGACGCTACGGGGTGCGTGTGCCGATGCGCGAGATCCAGCTGAGCGGCGGGGAGCCGCCTCTGCGTGTATACGACACCAGCGGCCCGCTCGGCGTCGACGTCCGTGAGGGCCTGCCGCCCCTGCGCGAGTCGTGGATTCGAGCCCGGGGCGGCGTCGAGGAGGTGGAGCGCAGCTATCGCCCGATCGAGGGCAAGCCCTCCGTCGAGCTTCCGCCGTCCCTGACGCGCCGGACCCTACGCGGGACCGGCCCCGTCACACAGATGTACTACGCCCGCCGCGGAGAGATCACCCCGGAGATGGAGTTCGTCGCGCTGCGGGAAGGGATGGACCCGGAGTTCGTCCGCAGCGAGGTGGCGCGAGGCCGCGCGATCATTCCCGCCAACATCAATCATCCCGAGCTCGAGCCGATGATCATCGGCCGGGCCTTCAAGGTGAAGATCAACGCCAACATCGGGAACTCGGCGGTGACCTCCTCCATCGAGGAAGAGGTCGAGAAGTTACGCTGGGCGACCCTGTGGGGTGCCGACACGGTGATGGATCTCTCCACCGGGAAGCACATCCACGAGACCCGCGAGTGGATCATCCGCAACTCCCCGGTGCCGATCGGCACGGTGCCGATCTACCAGGCGCTGGAGAAGGTGGGCGGGGTGCCAGAGGAGCTCACCTGGGAGATCTATCGGGACACGCTCATCGAGCAGGCCGAGCAGGGGGTGGACTACTTCACCGTACACGCCGGCGTGTTGCTGCGCTATATCCCTCTCACCGCCAACCGGGTAACGGGGATCGTGTCGCGCGGAGGGAGCATCATCGCCAAGTGGTGTCTCGCTCATCACCAGGAGAACTTCCTCTACACGAAGTTCCCGGAGATCTGCGAGATCATGCGGGCATACGACGTCAGCTTCTCGCTGGGAGACGGGCTGCGGCCGGGATCGCTGGCCGATGCCAACGACGAGGCGCAGTTCGCGGAGCTACGGACCCAGGGAGAGCTGACCCGGATCGCCTGGAACTTCGACGTGCAGACCATGTGCGAGGGCCCCGGTCACGTGCCGATGCACCTGATCCGGGAGAACATGGACAAGCAGCTCGACTGGTGCCACGAGGCGCCCTTCTACACCCTTGGGCCGCTCGTCACCGACATCGCTCCGGGCTACGACCACATCACCAGCGCGATCGGCGCCGCACAGATCGGCTGGTACGGCACGGCGATGCTCTGCTACGTCACACCCAAGGAGCACCTGGGGCTACCGAATCGGGACGACGTGAAGCAGGGTGTGATCGCCTACCGGATCGCCGCGCACGCGGCGGATCTGGCCAAGGGGCACCCGCGGGCGCGTGAGTGGGATGACGCGCTGTCCAAAGCTCGGTTCGAATTCCGCTGGCGCGACCAGTTCAACCTGTCGCTGGATCCGGTGACCGCGCTGGAGTACCACGACGAGACGCTGCCGGCGGAGGGGGCGAAGGTGGCGCACTTCTGCTCGATGTGCGGGCCGAAGTTCTGCTCGATGAAGATCACGCAGGAGCTGCGGGCGGCGGCGGAAGCGGGGATGGCGGAGAAGGCGGCGGAGTTCCGGGAGAAGGGGGGCGAGATCTATCTGCCGGAAGTGGTGGGAACCTGAGTGGCCGCGCCCGCACGCTTCACCGCGCGCGGGCGCACTCTCCCGGCGGGTAAGGCACGGCGCGGCGACGGCCTTCGCCCGCGTCCGGGTCGGTCGACTCGAGGTACGCGCGGGCGAAGCGGCGGCCCAGCTCGCGTGTCGCGGGGGAATCGAAGTGAACGCTGTCGCCCTTGTGACCCAGCCCGTCGGCTGGGACGAAGACGACGTTGTCGAGGATGGTGGGCAGGGAGCGGTGCACGCTATCCACAGCGGCCCGATACGGTGACCACGGCACACCGGCGAAGCACCCCAACCCCCCGACCAGGAAAGGGAGGTCCGGCGCACCCAGGTCACCGCGGAACCGTTCGACCAGCCGGATGAGCCGCTCGCCGTAGAGTGGCGCCCTCTCGGCATTCGCGTCGCTCTCGCCCTGGTGCCAGAGAATCGCCTTGAACTCGCCCCGCCTCGCCGCGATTCGGGCGCGGGCGAGCGCGTCGTCGTAGGGATGGGAGTTGGTCTGGTCGTGCCATCCGCCAGGCTCCCAGGTCGAGATCGGCGACCCGCCGACAGCCGTCGGCACCAGTCCCACCACCACCGCTGGATCGCTCTCCACCAGCACGCGCGCGAAGGCGAGTCCAGGCCCCACTCCGGCGACCGGCTTGTCGAAGTGTAGCGGCTCAGCCGCCGGTACCCACGCACCGCGCTGGTCGAGCATCCAGATACGGGGGTGGGTGGCGCGGTCCTTCGCCTTCACCTCACCCCGCCCCGCCATGTTCGACTGCCCCGCAAGCAGGAAGAGGTGCATCGGCGCCGGAGCGTCCGCGGAGGGCGGCGCGGGCGTGGATGTGGTGGCGCAGCTCGCGGAGAGGATCATCGCCGCCAGTGCGACCAGGCAGCTGAGTTGGCTGCGCGGGCGCAGGGATTCGTTCATGACCGCCGTGTCGAAAGGGTTGTGGGCAGGGATGCACCCGGGAGGGCGATGGGGTGAACGGCGCACCCTACCGCCCCGCCACCCAGGCGAGCCCGTCCGGCTGGCGGCCCGCCGAAATCCGACCCACCACCTCGAGCGTAGAGAGGTCCAGAACGGCGACGTAGTCGTCCGGCGTGGCCGCGACGTAGGCGCGCGCCCCGTCGGGCTGGATCTCGATGCCGGCTGCGCCGCTGCCCACCTGCACGCGCTTCACCGGTTGCCGCGACGCCACGTCGAAGATCGCCACCTCCGGGTTCCGCAGCATGGACACGATCGCCCGCCTCCCGTCCGGCGTGATCTTGAGTCGGTTGGCGCTGCGGACGTCGGCGTCGATCGTCTGAGCGACTCGCTTTCCGGGGAGGTCTATGACCGTGATCGTTCCATCGCCCGCGTTCGCCACCCACACCTCCTGTTCATCGGGCGAGATGTCGAAGCCTTCGGCCCCCGGCCCGGCGGGGACGACGGTCTGGGCGGGGCCACCCGGTGCTCCCAGCTCGACGATGCTCACGCTCCCGGACCCGGTGTTGGTGGCCACGGCCAGTCCGGCGTCGGCGGTCATCTCGATCATATGGGTGCGGTCCTGGCCGGTGCGGAAGGTCCAGTCGACGCGGTTGGTCTCCGGGTCGTAGCTGCCGATGGCGCCGGCACCTTCTGCCGTGAACCAGACCTTGCCGTCGGCGTAGGCCAGCCCGTGCGGATTGCGTAGCTCGCCCAGGTCGATGACGGGGAGCACCTCCCGGTTCACCAGGTCGACGACCGTGAGGGTGTTGTGGGGGGTGTAGTTCGAGATGTAGGCGCGCGTGCCGTCGTCGGAAGCGATCACCTCGTGCGGGTTGGGCCCCGAGGGCACCCGCCAGAGGACGTCACCGGTGGCGGGATCGACGACGCTCAGGGTCTCGTCGCCCTTGGAGAGTACCAGCAGGCGGCCGGGAGCCTGAGCTACCAGGGGCATGGCGAGGGCGACCAGCCCGATCACGGGCATGATGCCGCGGAGTGTGGTGCGGCTGAGGAATCGCATGGGCACCTCCGGTACCGGGTGCGTGGGCGGTGGCGGGCACGATCGGGAAAGTAGACGCGGTGCAGCCGCTTGTCACCACTCCTGTGCCCGTATTCAGAGAGACGCTGGGCAGAGGCATTGCTGGCTCTCACCTTACCCGGATCGTCGCCTCGATCCGGATGGGAACGCTACACGAGGCAGCGATGAAGCACCGCTCGTGTGCAGCCTCGTCAGTGCCTGCGCCCGTCGCACCGATTGGGCGTCCGCGACTGTGACGACAGGTCGT
Source organism: Longimicrobiaceae bacterium (assembly GCA_036375715.1). NCBI lineage: Bacteria > Pseudomonadati > Gemmatimonadota > Longimicrobiia > Longimicrobiales > Longimicrobiaceae > Longimicrobiaceae bacterium. The sequence goes on from DASVBS010000081.1 coordinate 82,566, forward strand.
AGGACGATTGCACTGAAGCGCCCACCACCGCCAGCCTCGAGCATCAGGGTTGCGCGGGCATTGTCCTGGTAGGCGGTCACCCGTACTCCCTCCCGCGCGCAGAGCGACAGGTAGGAAAGCATGTGACAGGAGGCCACCGCTGCGACGAAGAGGTCCTCGGGGTCGTGTCGCTCGGGCCGACCGCGGAAAGCGGGGTTGGCGCTGCCGGCGATCGTCGGTTTCCCTTCGATCTCCACAACATATTCCCGGTCATAGGCGAAGTAGCTCTCCGTGCCGCTGCCGCGGTTGCCCGTCCAGGTGATGCGTGCGGCATACGAGTGGCCAGTGACGGCGGTGGTGGTCACGTTTTCCTCCGAAATCAGAAAGGCGTGTGGATATTAGCAATCCCACGAGACAACCTGGCCCGGCTTTGCTTCGGTCGCGGCCGAAAGGTCCCTGCCTATCTTTGGGTGTTGAGGACCGGCTGTCTCCCGGACGCTCGTGGTGCACCGGGGGCGCGAACCTCTTACTAGCGGACCCCGGGAGGTCAGGTGAAGAGAGTCGCGAGCGGGCCAACACGCATATTCAGCGGGAGGGGTAGATGATCAGTGATGCTTCCATCGCGCCTGTAGCCGCGTTGATCGCGGATCCGACGCGTGCGGTAATTCTCTGCGCCCTCGCGGACGGGCGGGTGAGACCCGCCGGAGAGCTCGCCCGGGAGGCGGGGGTGAGCGCGTCGACTGCGAGCGAGCACCTGAGCCGGTTGCTCGAGGGAGGGTTGGTCGAGGTCGAGCGGCATGGACGACATCGCTACTACCGCGTGAGCGGAGAGCGGGTGGTCACGGCGCTCGAGGCCATCGGTGCGCTGGCACGCCCGGGACCGGCCCTGCCCCATCGACGCGCCGCCGTCGCGCGAGACCTGAGGCACGCCCGCGCCTGCTATGACCACCTCGCTGGCACTCTCGGCGTCGCCCTCGCCCGCGCCCTCGTGGAGCGGGGGGTGCTTCATAGCCACAACGGGCATTATGAGCTTCCCGAGGCGGGTTCCAGGTTCCTCGCCGACGGGCTGGGAGTGGACGTGGCCCGAGCGCGTGCCTCCAGGCGGCAGTTCGCCCGTGCCTGCCTCGACTGGACCGAGCGCTCGCATCACATTGCGGGGGCGCTCGGCGCGGAGCTCCTGCGCCGGCTGCTCGAGCTGGGGTGGCTCGAGCGCTCGGCCGGAAGTCGGATTCTGCGGGTGACGCACGCCGGAAGGCGCGGGTTCCAGGAGTCCTTCGAGATCGACGCTCTGGCTCTGCGTTACCAGTGAGGATGGAGCCGCCACAGTACCCGCCCCAGGGTGCCCGTCCCGCCGATTTCTAGTGCGGGCGCCCACAAGGGGCGTCCCCACGGGCTGGTCTCGTGCCAGGCGCCGGGCCCTTGCCATCCGAGGAAGCCCGGTAGCCGCCGAACGCCGCGGAGTGTCCGGTCGCATGACGCGGATACAGCGAGGCGCCCCCCGCGACCTCTCCCGCCGCCCGAATCCGATTTACCTTTCAGAGACCAGGGCGCTTGCGAAAGCTCGATCGCCGATATCTCCTTTCCTAACTCCCTCCTCCCTCAGCGGACGGCCGTCCCATGTCCAGAACGCTGAAGTACCGCCAGCAGGTCGGTGATTTCCGGGCACGCATCGAGCGCATCCTCCGGACCGGGCCGACCTCGCCCGGCTCGCGCCGCATCCACATCGACACCACGGGAACCCGGACCAGGCGCGTCCCCTTCCGCACCACGGAAGAGCACCTCGCCCTGTACGGTCACGCCCGCCACTACTCGGTGGCGCGAATCCTCGCGCTTCTCGCCCTCGTGCGCGAGGTGGAGAAGACCCACCTGCGACCACACCGCGTGAGCGTGCAGCCGACCGGCGCGATCTGGCAGGCCTACAAGGGCACAGCCGAGTACAACGCCTGCCACACCTGCCCCTCGTTTCTGCTGTTCGACGGACAGCTTCCCAGCCAGATCACCACCAACCGCGCGCTCCAGCGCCACCTGGTGGTCGAGTTCTCCGACTGCATGTTGATGCCTCGCTCGGTGAACGAGGTCGACATCTTCCTGGACGAAGCTGCGGGGCGAGCAGGCTTCGCTACCGCGGCCGAGCAGGTGCTGAACGACCGCAGCATCGACTGGCAGGAAGGCGTCGAGATCTTCCGCGAAGAGGTACGCTCCGTGCTCGGTCCCATCGGCGAGCTCTACCACCTCCCGCCGGGCCGCGACCTGCAGCTCCGCGATCCGGAGGCACAGCAATTCCTCGATGCCCTCACCGCCTACTTCGAGGGCCTGTTCCTGCGCCGGGTGGGGGAGAACGAGATGCGAAACTTCATCGGCCAGGTGCTCGCCGAGATGGGCAGCGGCCAATAGCGCATCTTCCCGGCGCATCCTCCCCCGACTGCCGGATGACGCAGCTGCGAGCCCGACGCCGACGGACGTATTCCGTTCGCCGTGGCGCGATCACCACCGCTGTGGGCATTGCGGCTGCGGCAATGGTGGCAGTCCTCGCCGGATGCGACGCCCTCGCGCCGACAGGTGACGACGCGCCCGAAGCGCGCGTCCGACCTCGCGTGGTGGTCACCACCGATCCCGAGCTCGACGACTACAACTCGCTCATCCGCTTCCTTCTGTACGCCCCCGATTTCCGCATCGAGGGGCTGATCTACGCGAGCAGCCAGTTCCACTGGAAGGGGGACGGCAAGGGAACCAAATGGTACGTGCCCGGACGCGAATACACCCGCTTCGGCCTCGACCTGTGCCCGTGCGAATCGTGGCGCTGGCCGGAAGAGGAACGCTTCATCCACGACGCCGTGGAAGCCTACGCGGAGGTGTACGACAACCTCCGCGTTCATCACCTCGGCTACCCTGACCCGCAGGAGCTGCGATCCAAGATCCGGATCGGCAACGTCGAGTTCGACGGCGACATCTCGCGCGATTCGCCAGGATCGAACCTGATCCGCTCGCTCCTGCTCGACGAAGGGGAGGGACCCATCCACCTGCTGGCCTGGGGCGGCCAGAGCACGATCGCCCGGGCCCTCAAGTCGATCCAGGAGGAGTTCGAAGGAACTGCCGACTGGCCGGCACTGCATCAGAAGATCTCGCGGAAGGCGGTCATCCACGCCTTTGGTGACCAGGACGACACCTACGCGACCTACATCGGCCCGAACTGGCCCGAGATCGAGTTTCGGGAGGTGTCCACGCAGACGTGGGGGTACAGCGCGCGGTCGGCCGTCCTGCGTGAGGACCAGGTCTATCTGAGCGCGGAATGGACGCGGGACAACGTGTCCAGGCAGGGGCCGCTGGGGGCGCTGTACCGGGTCTGGGGCGACGGCAAGCAGATGGTGCCCGGCGATCGCTTCGACTACTTCGGCCTGGCCGGCGACCGCACCGGGGAGGAGCTCCGCGCCATGGGCTACATCGTCTGGATGCCGGTCCAGGAGCCGGGCTCCTGGATTTCCGAGGGTGATTCCCCCACCTTCCTGAACCTTCTGGACAACGGCTTGCGCGCCGACGAGGATTCTGCCTTCGGTGGTTGGGGAGGCCGTGCGGGAGTCGATATCGGGCCGGAGGGGCCCAGTTCGCAGTACCCCTCCGCCCGCTTTTTCGCGGTGGCGCAGCGTGACTTCGCGGCACGGCTTCGCTGGTCGGTGACGGAGCGGTACGAGGACGCCAACCACCCGCCGGAGATACGGGTGCGAGGAGGATTGGACCGCCGAGCCCGTCCCGGAGAGGTTCTGCGAATCGAGGGCGCGGCCAGCGACCCGGATGGGGACCGAGTGTCGTTGCGATGGTGGCAGTACTCGGATGCGGGCACCTATGATGGGACGGTTCCCCTCGGCCCCGAAGGGCGCGAGGTCATCATCCGCATTCCCGACGACGCGCGGCCGGGTGACACCATCCACCTCGTCCTCGAGGCGAGCGACGACGGGGATCCGGCCCTCACCCGGTACCGGCGAGTGATCGTCGTGGTGGCGGGTTGAAGGGATTGCATTGCTTTGACCGGCGGGACTATGCGAAACCCCATGATCCTCCTCCGCTCCATCACACGGCGACAACTGCCGTTGGCCACACTCCTCCTGACAGCCGGGTGCGCGTCCTCACCCGAGCCCGCTCAAGCGCCCGATCCAGAACCGGCCCCTCCTGTGGCGACCGTCCCGGTGGACCTGCCGGCCGTGCCGTCAGCGCCCGCTAATCCCCCACAGGAGGAAGATCGACGGGAGCCAACGGCGGAGCCGTGGACGGGCCCAGGCCCGGCGCCTCTGCCAGGCGCAGTGCTCCCCGCCCGCCGCATTGTCGCCTATTACGGCAACCCGCTATCCAGGGGGATGGGGATCCTGGGCGCGCTGCCGCCGGAGCAGATGCTGGCGCGCCTCGACGGCGAGGTTGCAAAGTGGAATGCGGCCGATCCTGGCACGCCCGCCGTCCCCGCCCTGCACCTGATCGCGGTGGTTGCCCACGCCGACCCGGGTTGGGACGGCAAGTATCGCGGGCGGGTGTCGGACGAGGTCGTGGAGCGGGTGGCGGGCTGGGCCGAGGATCACGATGCCCTGCTCTTCCTCGACATTCAGCCGGGGCTGAGCACCGTTCAGGACGAGTTGCCGCGACTCGAGAAGTACCTGCGGCGGCCGACGGTGCACCTCGGGCTCGACCCCGAGTTCTCGATGAAGCAGGGGCACAGGCCGGGCACTCGCATCGGCACCATGAGCGCGGACGACATCAACTTGGCCATCGACTTCCTGGCAGCGCTCGTTCGGCGCTATGACCTGCCTCCCAAGGTGCTGGTTGTGCATCGCTTCACCCGCAACATGATCACCAACACGGACGACATCCGGCTGCGGCCGGAGGTCCAGGTGGTCATCAACATGGATGGATTCGGCTCCCCGTCGCTCAAGCGGCGGAGCTACCAGGCGTTCGTAGCCAACGATCCGGTCCAGTTCACCGGATTCAAGCTCTTCTATCATAACGACACGAAGGCGGGCCACCCCTTGATGACGCCCGAGCAGATCCTGGAGCTGGAGCCGGAGCCGGTTTACATCCAGTACCACTAGCGCGTACCATCCCCTTCTTCTCCCGACGGGGCGATTATCGGAAAGCCATCGATTTCGCGGGCCTTGATCGGCTCGGTCTGCCGCAGGCGCCCCTTGCGAGTCCGCGTCCGGTCCGGCCGCGCCGTCGCCGTCTGTCGCGGGCGCCGCAGCTCACCCACCGCTCACCGGGGAGAGGCTGATGCCGGATACCGATCAGATCGCCGGGCCCGAGACCCGAATCCGGGTCGGACGCATCAGGCGACGCCGCTGTTCGCGGTGCTCGGCGTGTTGACGACCTACACTCAGGTGCCGCTACTGCTCAGCTAGGAGGACGACGATATCCATGGGCTCGATCGACAGCGGTCGGACGCGGCGAGGTGACGGAGTGGGACAGCCCGCGAAGCGGGCCAGGGCTCGGCGCAGGGCCCGCAAGCCGTCGGGTCGACGCTCAGCACCCGGCGGAGGCGGGCTTACCGCGCGTCCAGGCCCTGGCATCCGGCATACGCTTCGGAGCCTCTACGCTGTCGCAGTCTGGGGCTTCCTTTCGGCCTGCGGCGAGGATGCCGGGAGCGTATCGCTGACTTCGCAGCCACCCCGGGAGGCGCGGGTCCTCTGGTATACCGAGCCCGCACACGAGTGGATCGAGGCCCTTCCGGTGGGCAACGGACGCCTGGGCGCCATGGTCTTCGGCGATACCGGCCGCGAGCGCATCCAGCTCGACGAGGAGACGATCTGGACCGGGGCGCCCATCCATGAGCTGAACCCGCGCACCCGCGAGCTCATCGACGAGGCCCGGCGGCTGCTCTTTGCCGGCCGTTACGTGGAGGCGGAGACGCTGGTCAACGACAGCATTCTCCGCCCGGGAGGAACTCGCAGCACCCACCAGACGCTGGGGGATCTCTGGCTGGACTTCGGGGACGCAGGGGAGATCACCGAATACCGACGCGAGCTCAGCCTGGATTCCGCGATTGCGCGGACCACCTATCGCACCGGCGGCGTGGAAGTCCGACGCGAGGTGTTCGCCAGCAAACCGGACGAGGTGCTGGTGGTGCGGGTGGAGTGCGGTGACCCGGGGTGTCCGGCGTTCGACATCGAGCTGAGCCGGCCGGAGGCCACCGCAACAGTCGAGGCCGTCGGATCGGATGGTCTGCGCATGTACGGCCGCGCCACGAACGAAGGTCATCCCCCGGGGGTGCACTTCGAGGCCCGCCTGCGGACGCACACGGACGGAGGCCACGTCACCGCGACCGGGAGATCCCTTCGCGTGGAGGGCGCCCGCTCGGCGACCATCCTCCTGGCCGCCGCGAGCGACTACGGTGGGGGTGATCCAGCCGACTCCGAGGCTGCGCTGGAGCAGGCCGCGGCGCGCGACTACGCGGAGCTGCGCGCGCGGCACGTCGCCGACCATCAGCGCCTCTTCGACAGGGTTCACCTCTCGCTGGGCACCACCGACTCAATCACTGCCGCCCTTCCGACCGACGAGCGCCTCGCGAGGGTGAGGGAAGGTGCCTTCGATCCCGACCTGGTGGAGCTCTACTTCCAGTACGGCCGCTACCTGCTCATCGGCAGCTCCCGCCCGGGAGACCTGGCGGCCAACCTCCAGGGGATCTGGAACGAGCACCTCGACGCCCCATGGGGAGCCGACTACCACGTCAACATCAACATCCAGATGAATTACTGGCCCGCCGAGGTGACCGGCCTCGGCGAGCTGCAGGCCCCGTTCTTCGACCTGGTGGACAGTCTGCGGGTGAGTGGCAGCCGCACCGCGCGCGAGGCCTACGGCGCCGACGGCTTCGTGGCTCATTACACGACCGACGCCTGGTGGAACACCGAGCCGGAGGGGCGTGCCCAGTGGGGGATGTGGGTGATGGGTGGCGCCTGGTCCACGCGCCACTTCTGGGAGCACTGGCTCTACACGCGCGACCGCGAGTTTCTCCGCAACCGCGCCTACCCCGTGCTGCGGGAGGCCTCCGCCTTCCTGCTCGACTGGCTGGTACCCCACCCGGAAACCGGCAAGCTGGTCAGCGGCCCGGCCGTCTCGCCGGAGAACACCTTCATCACCCCGGACGGGCAGCAGTCGCACCTGGTGATGGGTCCCTCGATGGACCAGCAGATCGCCTGGGACGTCTTCACCAACACCCTCACCGCCGCGGCTGAGCTGGGAGAAGACGACGAGCTGCTACGCCGGGTCCGTGAAGCCCGGGAGAAACTGGCAGATCCGGTGCGCATCGGCCCGGACGGTCGGTTGATGGAGTGGCCGGAGCCCTTCGAGGAGGCGGAGCCGGGACACCGCCACGTCTCTCATCTCTACGCCCTGCACCCGGGCGAGCAGATCATCCCGCGCCGTGACCCGGAGGCCGCGGCCGCCGCACGCCGCACGCTGGAATACCGCCTCGCCCACGGCGGGGGGCACACCGGCTGGAGCCGGGCCTGGTTGATCAACTTCTGGGCACGCCTGGAGGACGCGGAGAAGGCCTTCGAGAACGTGCAGCTCCTGCTGCAGAAGTCCACGCTCGACAACCTCTTCGACAATCACCCTCCGTTCCAGATCGACGGAAACTTCGGAGGCGTGGCCGGCATCGCCGAGATGCTGCTGCAGAGCCACGGCGGCGAGGTCCACCTGCTGCCGGCGCTCCCCTCCGCATGGGGCAATGGGTACGTGACGGGTTTGCGCGCCCGCGGGGGCTTCGGCGTGGACATGCGCTGGCAGGAAGGCCGTCTCGTGGAGGCGATCATCCGTTCCGACGCTGGAGAGCCGTTGCGGCTGCGGGCCGCCCAGCCGGTGCGCGTCACGCTCGAGGGGAAGGAGATCGAGACACGTTCGACCGAGCCGGGGGTGCTGGAATTCGAGACGCGGGCGGGTGGGGTGTACCGGGTAATTCCGGCAGGGCAGGGCACGCAGTGACGTCCGTACGTGCGGCGGATGAGGCGGGCTGAACAGCGTGGCCGGCCGCCCAGTTCCACCAGGGCGCTGGGCGGCCTCCATCTACAACCGAGCCGCGCGCATCAGGAGCTGCCGCTGGCCGCTATCGGGCGATGCAGCGCTGGCGTGACGTTGCGGTTGCTGCGGAAGATGTTGTCGGGATCGTACTTCTCCTTCAAGGCGAGGAGGCGTTCGAAATTGCTGCCGTAGGTCGCTCGAATCCTCTCGTCCCCCTCGTCGGCCGTCTGGAAGTTGATGTAGGTGCGGCCGGTGGAGAAGGGTCGAACGCGTGTCCAACAATTCCGCACCCAGACCGGGTACTCGCTCCCGGCCGGATCGTCCGGTGCCCACAACGCCTTCGCGCCGATCACGTACCTGGCGTTCCGGTTGCCGACCGCCCCGTCGTCTTCCGGGCGCTCGTTGAGCGCTCCCTCGAGGTGGAGGATGCCCACCTCCGCCCCTTCGAGCTCGCAGGCGGCGAACTCCGAAACGATGGTGTCGAAGAGCTGGTCGCTGAGACCGGGCAGGAATTCGGTCTTCCAGTAGTTGTGCATCCCCGCCGGCTCGGTGCCGTCCAGGTAGGACTGCAGCTCCGTGTACGGCTGCTCGCGCAGGAGGTCGAAGACGGGGTCTCCAAGCCGACGTATCGGCGCGGCCGCCGCGTCTGCTCTCGCGGGGTCGCCCGTGTAAGTCACCGCCATCGCGCAGATTTTCTTGCCGACCCAGTCGGCGGGGACAAAGGGAGTGGGCGGAGCGTGGAGTAGTACCATCCAGACCGCCAGCTCTCTTGGAGCCCGAGCGGTGGTCTCGCGGTAGACGTCCAGCACCTCCCGGACGCGGTCGAAAGGCCACGCGATCAGCCCACCGAAGGCCGTGGGTCCCACCCGGTGCAGCCGGAAGGTGAAGCGAGTGACCGCACCGAGGTTGGCGCCGGCCCCACGAATTCCCCAGAACAGGTCCTCGTGCTCCCGGCGATTTGCCAGGCGCACCCTGCCGTCGGCGGTGACGATCTCGACTTCCTCGAGGTTGTCCACCGTCCAGCCGAACCGCCGTGCGAGGTAACCGAGGCCCCCACCCAGCGTCAGCCCGGCGACGCCGGTCTCAGAGATGAAGCCAAGTACGGTCGCGAGGCTGTGTTCCTGGGTCGCCCGGTCGACGTCGGCAATGCGGCAGCCGGCACCGACGTCTGCGAGGCGCGCTGCCGGACGTACGCGCACCTCACGGAGCCCGATCAAATCGAGCAGCACGCCGTTCTCGGCGATGGCGGTGCCCGCGATGTTGTGCCCTCCACCCTTGACCGAGAGAAGGAGGCCCCGCTCGCGGACGAAGTCTATGACCTCGGCAACGTCCCGAGTGGAACCAGGCCGTACCACGAGGGCAGGCTCCTTCCGAACCATCCCGTTCCAGAGCCGCACCGACTCGGCCCACTCCGGCTCCGTGCGGCGCAGCAGCCTGCCCGCGATCCGTCCCTGCAGTCTTTCGATCTCGGTGGCAGGAACCTCCCTGAATTCACCGTCCCGTGTGGAGATTCGCAGCGCTTGCATGCCCATCGAAACACCTCCTTGCTCGGGGGGCTCGCCAGCCTCCCGGAACTTGATTCGGCCGGCGGTTGGGTGAGGCTGGCAACGCGGTGATTTTGTCGAGGCGGGGTGACCGCTCCGCCCCGCTCGCGGAGGTTAGTGCACGGCAGCATCGCGCACATCGGCGAAATCCCCCAATTTGCAAGTGGGATCGACCGTGGGTATTTCCACCCACGTCGCGGTGGGGAGGGCGTATCCAGCCACCGGGAGGCGACGTGACCGGATCGGACCTGCTCGAGCGTGCGCGCACCGCGTTCGCCGGCCGTCAGTGGGCGGAGGCCTTCAGTGCCCTCTCCAACGTCGATCGGGAGCGAGGGCTCGATGCGGAGGATGTGGAGCGGCTCGCCACGGCTGCCTACCTCGTCGGCAAGGAGGTCGAGAGCGAGGCGGCCTGGGCGAGGGCACACCAGGAGCGGCTACAGGCCGGAGAGCCTGCAGGCGCCGCCTCCTGCGCCCTCCGGCTGGCCTTCCTCCTCATGGAGCGCGGCGAATCCGCCCCGGCGAGCGGGTGGATCGCTCGCGCCAGCCGCATCCTCGATGAAGTCGAGGGCTGCGTGGAGCAGGGCTATCTCTTGCTACCGTCGGCGGTGCGCCACGTGTATGAGGGCGATTATGCGCGCGCCTTCGACACGTTCGTCGCGGCGGCAGAGTTGGGTGAGCGGTTCGCGGATCCGGAGCTGGTCGCCTTTGCCCGGCACGGGCAGGGGCGCGCGCTTTTGCGGATGGGCCGGCGCGAGGAGGGGGTGGCCCTGCTCGACGAGGCCATGGCTGCGGTGGAGGCCGGGGAAGTAGGCCCGATCTTCGCCGGTGACATCTACTGCAGTGTCATCGAGGCGTGCCACGAGAGCTTCGACGTGCGGCGCGCGGCGGAGTGGACGAGCGCCCTGACCCGCTGGTGTGAGGCCCAACCCGATCTGGTTCCCTACCGTGGTCAGTGCCTGATCCGTCGCGCGGAGATCCTACGGCTGCGGGGGCAATGGGAAGACGCCGCGTCCGAGGCGAGCCGTGCGCGCGAGTGGCTGCTCAATCCACCCCCGAAGCGCGCCGTCGGGGCCGCGTACTACCAGCTCGGTGAGCTCCACCGCGTGCGCGGTGAGCAGCGTGCTGCGGAGGTCGCCTACAGGGAGGCGAGCCGGTGGGGCCGACGCCCCGAACCGGGAATGGCACTGCTTCGTCTGGAGCAGGGCGAGGTGAAGGCGGCAGCCTCGACCATTCGGGTCGCCCTCGACCAGGCGCGTGAGCCTCGCGACCGGTGCGCTTTACTGCCCGCGGCCGTCGAGATCGCGGTTGCTAACTCCGATCTCGAGACCGCGAGGCTCGCCTCCGAGGAGCTTGCGGAGATGGCGAAGGAGTTCGATACGCCTCTGCTGCACGCCCACGCCAGTCGGTCGACCGGGGCCGTACTGATGGCCGGGGGCGATGCCATGGCCTCCCTCCCCCTCCTGCACCGATCGGTGGCCCTTTGGGAGGAGCTCGGGGCGCCTTACGAGAGCGCGCGGGCTCGGGCGCTATGCGGGCTTGCGAGCCGCGCGTTGGAGGACCACACCACCGCCGAGCTGGAGCTGGAGGCGGCGCGAGCCACCTTCCAGCGACTGGGCGCCACTCCCGATCTCGCCTGGTTAGCCCGGCTGACGCGCAGCGAAGACCCGATGCGCGGCCGTAGGCTGACCGCCCGCGAGCTGGAGGTGCTTCGCCTGGTGGCGGCCGGCCACACCAACCGGGCCATCGCCGCCCAGCTCCATCTCAGCGAGCGCACCGTGGAGCGCCACGTAAGCAACATCTTCGCTAAGCTGGGACTTGCCAGCCGCTCGGCGGCGACGGCGTATGCCTATGAGCACCAGCTCGTTTGAGGGTGCCGGCCTCGAATCGATGATCCTCGGGCACATGCCCCGCCAGCGGCGCGCACGTCGGCGCGGCATTCTCCCCCGCCGCGGCTCTCAGCGACCGCGGAAGCGGTTCCAGTCGATCCCCAGCTTCCGCATACGCGATCGCAGCGTGTGCGGGTTGACCCCGAGGATCGCCGCCGCGCCCGACGGACCCTCGATTCGGCCGCGGGTCTCCGCCAATACCGTCTCAATGTGCCGGCGAACCGCCTCGTCGAGCGTGGCGAATCGCCGGGTCGCGGCCTCCGCGATCGGCTCGCTGCGATCCCCGGCAGGAGTGGATGTCCGGCCGGATACACCCAGCGCCGCTGCGATCTCCAGCCGATGACCTCCCCCCAGGATGGCGGCACGCTCGATCACCGCGGCCAGCTCACGCACGTTTCCCGGCCAGTTGTATTGCAGCAGCAGCTCCAGGTCCTGGGGCGTCGGGACCAGACCGGACCCACCCAGACGCTTGCCCGCTCGTTGAGCGAAGTGCTCGGCCAGTGCAGGAATGTCGCCGGGGCGATCGCGGAGCGGAGGAAGCGGAATGGGGAAGACGCTGATGCGGTACCAGAGATCCTCGCGAAAGGTGCCCTCGCGCACCATGGCGTGGAGGTCCCGGTGAGTGGCCGCCACGATGCGCACGTCCACCGTGTGCGTCCGGCGTCCCCCCACCCGCTCGAAGGTGCCGTCCTGCAAGACGCGCAGCAGCCGCACCTGCGCATCCGGGGGTAGCTCCCCGACCTCGTCGAGGAACAGGGTCCCGCCGTCGGCGCGCTCGAACCAGCCGGCCCGGTCGGCGATGGCGCCTGTGAAGCTCCCCCGCTCGTGTCCGAACAGTTCGGAATCAATGAGTCCGGGAGGGATGGCGCCGCAGTTCACCCGGACCACCGGCCCGGCGGCACGCGCCGAGCGACGGTGAATCTCGCGGGCAATCACCTCCTTGCCGGTGCCCGTCTCTCCCAGGAGCAGGACCGGTACGTCGGTGGCCGCCACCTGCTCCACACGGTCCACCACATCGCGCAGACCACCCTGCGCCCCGATGATCGCCTCGGTGATCTCCTGCCGGCCCAGGCGAGTGAGCAGCGCCTGCTTGTCTGCTTCCAGCGCCTCCCGATAGCGGATCAGCTCACTGCGCTGCAGGTCCGCGCGCAGCGCCGCGGCGAGCGGCTCACGCAGCTGCCTCCACAGCTCCGCGTGTGCATTGCGAAAGGGCCCAACCGACGCCAGCGCGACGGCAAAGCCGATCACCCGATCCTCACTGAGCAGCGGCTCCACCAGCCTCTCCCCCGCGGATCCCACCGCCACCACCAGGGCCTCCAGCTCCTCCTTCCCGGGCTCCGGGGGGCTCCCTCTCCGACCCCACGCCACCAGCGCCTCCAATTGACCGGCCGAGAGCTCCGTGCGCGGAACGCGCAGCGGACGCGCCGACCCCACCAGGCCGATCGCGACCGTGTCCAGTCGCTGCCTCTCAGGCTCCAGGCGGCGGATCACCAAAGCGCGCAACGGTAGCTCCGACGCCACCCGCTGAGCGATCCGCTCCGCCGTCTCCCCTAGCGGCCTGGAGGCGCTCGCCTCCCTCCATGCATCGAGCAGCAGCAGCATCCGCTCTCCCGTGAAATATCCTGGCGTCGAGCAAGGGCCATGAAATATCCCGGAAAATATCCGCGAAATATCACGGGGCACCAGGCCCTCTCACTTCAGGCGATCGCCCAAGAGGCGTCATATGAACGGGTTATGAAAATCGAGCAGAGCCGGCACGGCGGTTGACTTAGCCGGTGCGTCACTCCGGCCGCCGCGAACGCTTCGGCCGGCAAGGTGGGGGACAGCCAGCCCGGGCCGCGTGCAACCCCGCTCTCCCGAGACCTCGATGACAACGACGATGAATCTCATTACGGGTCCGCGCGCTCGCCACCTGCTCGCATTTGCCACGGTGATGACGCTGGCCTCGGCCACGCCGGGGGCGGCACAGGACCGGTCTACCCTGGTTTCCCCGGCCCCCGCGCCGGAGCCGCAGCGGACCTCCGCGGCCACCGCGGACTCAGCCGCAGCTTCGGTGATCGCAACAGCGGATGAAAGTGGCTTCGGTCTGCGCTCGAGCGACGGCGCCTTCGCGCTCCAGTTCCGCGGTGGGGCGCAGTACGACGGCCGCGTCTTCCCCGACGACCCGGAGGATGCCGCCATCGATGGTTTCGAGCTCCGCCGCCTGCGTGCCGACCTGCGCGGTACCGTCTACCACATCTACGACTTCCGCGTGAACCTGGACTACGCGGGAAATCGCGTGGAGGTGCTCGATGCCTACCTGGACGCCCGCTTCGCTCCTGCGCTCCAGATCCGGGCCGGCAAGTTCAAGGCTCCAGTGGGTCTCGAGCGACTGCAGAGCCTCTTCGCCCTGACCTTCGCTGAGCGGGGCTTTCCCACGGCGCTCGCCCCGAACCGAGATGTCGGCATTCAGCTCTCCGGGTCTCTGGGCGGATCAATGGCTAGCTACCAGGTCGGTGTCTTCAACGGCGTCGCTGATGGGGCTAGCGGCGACCAGGACCTCTCCGACAGCAAGGACCTCGCTGCTCGGATCTTCCTGCAGCCCTTCTCCAGGTCAGGAGTCGAGGCCCTGAGCGGCCTGGGAATTGGCATCGCGGGGACCGTTGGCGAGCAGGAGGGCACAGCCGACTCACCGGGACTCGCTGCCCCGCGCACACCGCTGGGACGCCTCACCTTCCACCGCTTCCTCGGCGATGGCACGCCCACGGGAACGGTGATCGCCGACGGCCGCCGCACGCGCCTCTCCCCGCAGGGCTACTGGTACTGGAGGAATCTCGGTGTGCTCGGGGAATACATCCGCTCCCAGACGGAGGTAAGCCTCGAGGCACAGCAGGCGGAGGTGAGCCAGAGCGCCTGGCAACTTGCCGCTTCCTGGGTCCTGACCGGTGAGGATGCCTCCTATCGCGGGGTGATTCCGTCCCGTCCGCTGGATTTCTCCCGTGGTGGGTGGGGTGCGTGGGAAGTCGCCGGCCGCTTCCAGGCTCTCGAGACCGATGACGACGCCTTCCCCGCCCTGGCCGATCCGCTTCGGGCCGCGCAGCGGGCGAAGAGCTTCACGCTCGGTTTCAACTGGTACCTCAACCGCAACGTCCGCTTCCTGACCAACTACGAGCGGACACGCTTCGACGCCGCCCCCGGCGGGACGCATCTGCCGACCGAGTCGGTCTTCGCGAGCCGCATCCAGGTGGCTTTCTGATCTCGGCCGAACGGTACGCTTCAACCACGATCGACCTCACGTGGAGACTGCAATGACCAGAAAACTGCACGACCTCTCTTCGCTGCTCTCGTTATCGCTGGCAGCGGTGCTCACCGGCTGCGCCTCGGAGAGCCAGGGAGCCGCCCGCGATGGAGCCGCGTCGGTGGAGATCCTCAACGTCTCCTATGATCCGACGCGCGAATTCTACGCGGAGTTCAACGCCGACTTCGCTCGCGTGTGGAAGGAGCGGACCGGCCAGACGGTAACGGTGAAGCAGTCGCACGGCGGCGCCGGCAAACAAGCGCGCGCCGTCATCGACGGCCTCGAGGCGGACGTGGTCACGCTCGCACTGGCGTACGACATCGACGCGATCGGCAAACAGGCTGGCCTGCTGGACCCCGACTGGCAGAGCGAGCTCCCGCACGGCAGCGCGCCGTACACCTCCACCATCGTCTTCCTGGTCCGCAAGGCGAATCCCAAGCAGATCCGCGACTGGGACGACCTCATTCGCCCCGGCATCGAAGTCATCACTCCGAACCCGAAAACCTCGGGCGGCGCGCGTTGGAACCACCTGTCGGCCTACGCCTACGCGCTGAAGAAGGAGCTCGGGGACCTGAGCCTCCTCAACGATCCGGCGCACAGCCAGGAGGTGGAGCGGGCACACCACGCCGCGCGCGAATTCATGGCCGAGCTCTACCGGCACGTGCCGGTGCTGGACACGGGCGCCCGCGGTGCCACCAACACCTTCGTGCAGCGCGGTATCGGCGACGTCCTGCTGGCGTGGGAGAACGAGGCGTTCCTGGCGGTGGAGGAACTGGGGCCGGACAAGTTCGACATCGTCGTGCCGCCGATGAGCATCCTTGCTCAGCCGCCGGTCGCGGTGGTGGACAGAAACGTCGACGCTCACGGGACCCGCGAGGTCGCGACCGCCTACCTGGAACACCTCTACTCACCCGCCGGCCAGAGGCTCGCGGCGAAGCACTTCTACCGTCCGGTCCTGCCGGAGTACGTCGACCCCGCAGACCTGCAGCGCTTCCCCGAGCTGGAGCTGGTGACCGTCGACGAAGTTTTCGGGGGCTGGCAGAAGGCGCAAAAGGAGCACTTCGACGACGGTGGTCTGTTCGACCGGGTCTACGCACCGAGTACCGAGTGAGAGGCCAGTCGATGAGACATATCCTGCGCAGAGAGTCGGTGTTGCCAGGCTTCGGCCTGACGCTCGGCTTCACCCTACTCTACCTGAGCCTGATCGTCCTGATCCCGCTATCCGCGCTGATCCTGAAAACGGCCACGCTGGATTGGGACGCCTTCCTGAGGGCCGTCACGGAGCCAAGGGTGATGGCCGCGTATCGCTTGAGCTTTGGAGCGTCCCTGGCGGGGGCGCTCCTGAACCTCGTTTTCGGGTCCATCGTTGCCTGGGTGCTGGTGCGCTACTCCTTCCCCGGACGACGGGTGGTGGATGCGATGGTCGACCTTCCCTTCGCGCTACCGACAGCGGTCTCCGGCATCGCACTGACCTCTATCTTCGCTACCAACGGATGGGTGGGGCCGTGGCTGGAGCCGCTCGGAGTCCGGGTTGCCTTCACCCGCCTGGGAGTGGTGGTGGCTCTGACCCTCATCGGCCTGCCCTTCGTGGTGCGCACCCTTCAGCCCGCGCTCGAGGAGCTGGAGGGAGAGCTGGAGGAGGCCGCGGCGAGTCTCGGCGCGAACCGCTGGCAAACGTTCCGGCGGGTGCTGCTCCCCGCCGTCCTACCGGCGCTGCTCACCGGGTTCTCGATGGCGTTCGCCAGGGCGCTCGGCGAGTACGGCTCAGTGATCTTCATCGCCGGCAACCTGCCGATGAAGACGGAGATCGTGCCGCTCCTCATCGTGACCAAGCTCGAGCAGTACGACTACGCGGGAGCCACGGCCATCGCCGTGGTGATGCTGCTCGCCTCCTTCGCCCTGCTGCTCGTGATCAACGGGCTGCAGTGGTTGACCCTACGCCACCAGATCGCGGGAGGGGGCTGATGGCTGGAGGCATCGCGACCCTTTCCCACCGCACGGAGGGTGTGGCCCGCCCGGCGACCACGGAGAGCCGGGCGGTGCAGGTACTGCTGATCACGGTCGCCCTGGGGTTCCTGGGCCTCTTCCTCTTCCTTCCGCTGCTGGCGGTCTTCGCCCAGGCGCTGCAGAGCGGCTTCGGCGTCTACCTGATGGCGATCACCGAACCGGACGCCCGCGCCGCCGTCCGCCTCACCGTGCTGACCGCCGCGATCGCCGTACCGTTGAACACGATCTTCGGCCTGGCCGCTGCGTGGGCGATCAGCAAGTTCGAGTTCACCGGCAAGAGCCTGCTGATCACCCTCATCGACCTGCCGTTCGCGGTATCCCCGGTGATCTCGGGGTTGATCTACGTCCTGCTTTTCGGGCTGGGGGGCTGGCTCGGTCCGTGGTTGAGGGAGAACCAGATCCAGATCATCTTCGCCACGCCGGGGATCGTGCTGGCCACGATCTTCGTGACCTTCCCGTTCGTCGCCCGCGAGCTGATCCCGCTGATGCAGTCCCAGGGGACCGAGGAGGAACAGGCCGCTCGCGTGCTCGGCGCGAGCGGGTGGCAGACGTTTGGGAGGGTGACGCTCCCCAATATCCGTTGGGGGCTGCTTTACGGGGTGATCCTCTGCAACGCCCGAGCGATGGGAGAATTCGGCGCCGTCTCGGTGGTATCCGGCCACATCCGCGGCCGGACGAACACCATGCCGCTGCACGTGGAGATCCTCTACAACGAGTACAACTTCACCGCGGCCTTCGCGGTGGCTTCACTCCTGGCCATGCTGGCGCTGGTCACCCTGATCGCGAAGAGCCTGGTGGAGCGGAAGCTCACCCCATCAGAACTCCATGAGCCCTTGATGCAGCCATGAGCATTACGGTTCGTCATATCAGCAAGTCGTTCGGACCCGTCGAGGTGCTGCGCGACGTGAGCCTCGAGGTTCCGACCGGCGAGCTGGTGTCTCTGCTCGGCCCGTCGGGCTCCGGGAAGACCACGCTGCTGCGGATCATCGCGGGGCTGGAACATCCGGACCCCGGCGGTACGATCCTCTTCCGGGACGAGGACGTGGCACGGCGCCCGGTAGCGGAGCGGCGGGTCGGCTTCGTCTTCCAGCACTACGCGCTGTTCCGCCACATGACCGTGTTCGAGAACGTGGCGTTCGGGCTGAGGGTCATGCCCCGGCGGTTGCGGCCTTCGCGGGAGGAGATCGCGGAGCGTGTGCGGCGACTCCTGGAGCTGGTTCAACTCGACGGCTTCGCTCAGCGCTACCCGAACCAGCTATCGGGTGGCCAGCGTCAGCGGGTCGCGCTCGCGCGGGCGCTGGCGGTCGAGCCGAAGGTCCTGCTCCTGGACGAACCCTTCGGGGCGTTGGACGCCCGCGTGCGGGTCGAGCTGCGGCGCTGGTTGCGGCGGCTGCACGATGAGATCCATGTCACCAGCGTCTTCGTTACACACGATCAGGAGGAGGCGCTGGAAGTGGCCGACCGCGTGGTGGTGATGAACAAGGGTAGGATCGAGCAGGTGGGTTCGCCGCAGGAGGTGTACGACCGGCCCGCGACGCCGTTCGTCTACGATTTCATGGGCACAGTGAACCGTTTCCCGGCGAGGGTCGACGCCGGGCGGGCATACATCGCACCGGGAGAGGCCGTGAATGTCCCGGCGGGGGCGGGCACTTCCTACGGGGAGCAGATCGGCTACGCCCGCCCCCACGAGATCGAGATCTCCCGCGAATGGACCGACGGGGTAGCGATTCCCGCGCGCGTTCGCACCGTGCACAACGCCGGGCCGATGGCGCGGGTGCAGCTGGAGCGTGAGGAAGGCGGGGCGACGGTGGAGGTAGTGCTCTCCCGTGACCAGTTCGACCGCCTGGCCCTGCAGGCGAACGAGCGTGTTTACCTCACGCCGCGGCGGCTCCGGCTCTTCCCCAGCGAAGGCGGCGAGCCGCTGGAGGTCGCACCTGTGCAGGCCCTCCCGGAATCCCCTCTTCCTCTACGCCTGGAGAGGGCGTAGGCCCGCCTTTTCCATTGCCTCGAGATCCCCAACGGCCGGGTCGACCGACGAGCGTGCTTCGCGGCGCCACGGGTTGTTCCGACCCGGCCGTCACCCTCCTCTATCCTTCTGCCGTCGGATCTTTGGGCGCCGGCCGCGCCGTGAAGTAGCCGCTCACGTCGAACGGTTGCACATTGATCGTGCCGCGGACCTCCGTCGGCGAGTGGATGGTGCCCGTGTACACCACGGTGAGTGGCTGGCCCTCGTAGTCGCCGGCATGCTGAAAGGTCACGCTCTGGTCCTTCACCGACCCGGTGATCTCGTAGGTTGAGCCGTCGCTCGAGGTGCAGTGACCGGTCAGCGCGGTATCGGCCACGACCACGTCGCAGACGCTGTTCACGGGATAGCCAGATACGTCGCCCTGGATCTGCCAGGTCCCGGTGATCGTATCCGCGGGGACGGCACCGACGAGGGACGCGAGTGCGAGTGTGAGCAGCATGTTCTGGCTCCTGAAACGGGGGCGGGCTTCGTCCCGCAGGTCTCCCGGCGGGATCGGTGGGATGGGAACGACCGGCCGATGGTGACGTCCAGTATATCTGGAGGTCATCCGGCCGTCGAGATCACCGTTGCGCCGAGCGTCGGGTGAAATCGCAAGCCGAGGGTCAGGGCGAAATCACGAATCGCCCGCCGGAGACAGAGGCTCTATCCGACGGCTCTATCCGCTCGCCGGCCGCGGCGACCTTCGTACCCCCCGATCCTCCCGAGTTCGTGCGCTCTCAGACCTTCACGAAGATGCCGCGCTTGTAGAATCCCCACATCACTATCGCCCAGAAGGCAACGAACGTCAGCGCAAACGCCAGCGACGCATTCACCGGCGATAGCCAGGAGGCGAACAGGTTCTGGTAGACCCACGGCTTGATGCCTATTGCACCGTCCGGGGAGGAGATCCAGGGCGTGTCGATCACGTCTGCCATCAGGCTCGAGAGGAAGTAGGCAGCGATCGCATTCATGCCGAGAACCAGGAAGGGGAATGCCCAGCGGCGGCTCCCCTTCACGTCGATCACCCAGTAGCAGGCCGCCAGCAGAATCGCGCCGGCGCCCCCCGTGAAGAGGACGTAGGAGCTGGTCCAGAGACCTTTGTTGATGGGGAAGACGGCATTCCAGGCCAACCCCGCGATCACGCCCACCATCCCTGCCAGGAACAGTCGTCGCGCGATCACCTCGCGCGGCCGCCCCGAGCGCAGCCATTCACCCGCGAACACACCCAGCAGCACGGTGGCAATGGCCGGTAGAGTGCTGAGCAATCCCTCCGGATCCCAGGTGCGGCTGTTCGCGTACAGGTGATCGATCCCGAACACCGCCCGGTCGATATACGCGCCGAGGTCGCGGCCTGGCTCGAGCACGCCTGCTTCACCACCTGGGACCGGCACCCAACTCAGCAGCGCCCAGTAGCCGAGCAACAGGGTGGCCGCGGCGACTGCCCGGCCTCTCGGGGCCAACCACAGGACCAGCACCGCCGCCGCCAGGAACGCGAGGGCGATCCGCTGCAGGACTCCCGGAATGCGAAGGTGACTGTAGTCGAATCCAATCCACGGGTAGCTGTGTAGGACCAGGCCGAGCCCGAACAGGATCGCCGCACGTCTGGCCGACTTCGCCAGGATCGCCGTTCTGGCCTGCCCCCGAGAGATCAGCTTGCCAAACGAATAGGTCATCGCCACGCCGACGATGAACAGGAAGAAGGGGAAGATCAGGTCGGTGGGCGTCCATCCGTGCCATTCCGCGTGCCGGAGCGGCGGATACACCGCGGACCACGTCCCCGGGTTGTTCACCAGCAGCATCCCGGCGATGGTGATCCCGCGAAAGACGTCGAGCGACTGAAGCCGACCGTCCGCCGGCGGGGATACGCGGGAGATCTCGACCCGATGGGCAGGGGCCTCCACATAGGGATCGCGCAGGACGGGTTCGGACATGTGGTCTCCGTGGGCAGGGGTTAGAGGAAGGTAGCCGGGGTTACAGGAAGGCGACGCAGACCGGAGTCGGCACTTCGACCGGGTCGCCAACGGGTGAAAGGCGGCCGCTGACCGGGTCGATTGCGAAGGTCACCAGCGAGCTCGAATCCTGGTTGGCCGCCACGAGGAACTCCCCACCCGGCGCAATGGCGAAGTTGCGCGGAGTGCGCCCGAGCGTCGACTGGTGCTGTACCAGCGTCAGCCGGCCATCGTCGCTTATGGCAAAGACCGCGATGCTGTCGTGACCGCGGTTGGAGCCATAAACGAAGCGACCCGAGGGCGCAACGTGCACGTCCGCACAGGTGTTGGTACCAGTGAACTCCTGCGGCAGCGTGGACACGGTCCCGAGCGATTCCATCGATCCCGATTCGGAATCGTACGACAGCGGCGTCAGAGTGGAATCGAGCTCGTTGATCAGGTACGCCCGGCGACCATCAGGGTGGAAGGCGAGATGCCGCGGCCCCGCCCCCGGTCTGGTCGTCACGCCCGCGCCGTCGGCTGCCGGTACCAGCCGGGCACCCTCGCGATCGAGCACGTATCCCACCACCCGGTCGATCCCCAGATCCACCACGAAGACGTACCGGTGCTCCGGTCCCATCGCGATCCAGTGGGCGTGCGGCCCCTCCTGCCGCTGCGCATCTGGACCCGAGCCGCGATGCTGCACCACGTCCGCAGCTGGAGGGAGCGAACCGTCCGCCTCCAGCCGGAAGAGCGCGGCATTGCCGCTGGAGTAGTTGGCAACCATCACGAACTCCCCGGCCGGGTCGACACTCACGTAGCACGGGTGGGCACCGTGAGTCGGCTGCCGCCCCAATTCCCGCAGGCCGCCGTCGGCCTCGATGGCGAAAGCAACTACGCCGCCGCCATCCGTCCCCTGGAAGTCATCCACCTCGCTGACCGCGTAGAGCCTCGAGCGATCTGGATTCACCGCCAGGTACGACGGGTTCTCCAGCTCGGCCGCGACTCCGTCGAGACGGATGGCCCCGCTGGCCGGATCGAAGGAGGCGCGGTAGATACCCTGGCTGCCCCCTCTGGTATAGGTGCCGATATACATGCTCGAGGCTGCCTGCCGCGCCGAGGTCGGAGAGCACGCGCCGGCGAGCGTAGCATAACCGGCCAGCCCACCCGCGCCGGCGCTCAATCGCACAACGAAGTCTCGCCTGGAAATGGGTCGCATGGGCATAGGCTAGGAGTGACAGTGGCACGGGTGGGCGGTGCCGCTCGTGCCACGAGGCGAAGATCAGGCCAGGCCATCCTGGTTGATGGGGAGCGCGGTCTCCAGCCGGTAGGCCATCAGGCCGCGGATGCCTGGGAGATCGTCCGGGATCGGAATGTGCGGCATGCTCAGGCTGGCGTTGGGGGCGGAGAAGGCAGGGGGAATCCCCCTTCGGGCCGGAGGTACCCTCGATGTACGATCCGCTCTGCGAGCGTCCGATAGTAGGCCGGATCTTCGGGGGTAACCGCTGCCAGGCCGTCCACGTAGCGGTTGTACATGCAGAATAGCGCCGCAATCAGGACCGTATCGTGGATCTCCCGGTCCGTTGCGCCTTCCGCCCGTGCCGCAGCCACGTCGTTGTCGGTGACCAGGCGGCCGTTCTCCTGGACCTTTGCCGCGATCCGCAGCAGTGCCCGCATCTTGGGGCTCACCGGCGCGGTTTCCGGATTGTGCTTCACCGCTTCCACCGTGTCCGACTCACCGAGCAGCAACTCGGCGGCGGCGGTATGGGCGGTGGTGCAGAAGCGGCAGGAGTTGCGGTGAGAGACGAGTGTGGCGATGAGCTCCCGCTCGGCCTGGGTGAGGGTCGAGGGCCCTCGAAGCAGAATCTGCGTCAGCTCGCGAATCGGCTTGCCGGTATCGAGCCGGTACTCCAGCAACCCGGTGATACCTGGCAGGTTCTCCTGCACCGGAACGTACGCACTGTTTCTCATGGGCATTCCTGGGTTGGAGGGTGAGGAGAGAACCAGTGGCTGACGACTTCCCACCGGCCACGATCGCCTCCCACAGCACCCCTCCGCGCAGGCAGACGGCCGCTAGAAAGCAGCCGCAAGCCACGATGAGCACCAGCCGCGTACGGGGAAGAACCCCCGGGCCGGGGCGCGGGCGGTCGCGGTTCGTCGCGTTCGGAGGGGGTTCCGGGCTTCCGGCGGATTGTCAGGACCCGGCAGGAAAGCGACTCAGCGTGGACGGTACTTCTACTATGTCCGCCGGCTGGGCGGTGCACAAGCCTCTCGTCGGCTACCTGCCAGCGTCGGGCGAGACCGTATAAAAAAGGATCAGGCGGCCTCGATGAGGAACGAACACCGCGGCCGCTCGCCCCGCTCGCAGCATTCCCGCGCAGGCAGGCCGCTGACCCGCTCGACGAGCGACTCCGCCAGGGAGCATGCCTCCTCGTGTTCCCTAACGACGCCGGACAGGGGGCACCCGAAGCCGCGGATTCGCCATCCTTCGGGAACCCGCTCCACCTCCACATCCCCGCCGAGCCGGCGCAGCACGTCCGCCGCCAACTGCACCCGCTCCTCCTCCGACCCGTCAGGCGGCGCGACCCCCGCCGCGCGGATGCCCGCCTCACGCAGCAGCTCGCGCACCTCCTCGGGACCGATCCGCTCCTGCAGGAGATCGAGAAGTAGATTCAGGATGGTCCCGTACGCCTTCGGAAACATCTCCTCCGCCTCGGGCGTGATCTCGTAGAGCTGCGCCGGCTTCCCCCCGGTGCCCCGCTCCACCCCCGCCGAGCGCACCATCCCGTCGCGCTGCATCGAGGCGATGTGTGTGCGAACGGCGTTGTCCGTGATCCCCAACCCCGCCGCCAGCTCGTTGATGCTCCGTCGGGATCGCCTCAGCAGTCGCAGGAGCTGCGCGCGCGTTCCCCCGAGTAGACGACCGATCCAGTCCATTGAGGTCTCCGTTGAAAGGCGTCCGGTCCCTTCAAGCTAAGGTGGAAAGCAGCATTTGTCTACTTTCACAATAAAGTTATTGACTTACTGGAATAGGCATTGCATGATGGATGGCGCCGCGAAGGGGCGGCGCTCTTTCCTCAACCGGAGGTCGTCATGTTTGCCAGGATTCTCCTTTCTCTCGCCGGCTCGCTCCTCCTCCTCGTCGTTCCTCGTGGAGCGAATGCTCAGGAGGCAGCCAAGTTGGGCGATCCCGCCATCGCTCACATCGCAGTCACCGCCAACACCATCGATGCGGACATCGCGCGGCTCGCCGAGGGCCGCACCACGAACGACGACGTACTGGCGTTCGCTCGCGTCATGATCTCGACGCACACCGCCGTCAACGAGAAGGCCGCCGCGTTGGCAAAGCGCTTGGGCGTGACCCCACAGGACAACGACGTCAGCCGCACTCTCAATCAAGGAGCGGAGGAAGCGAAGAAGAAGCTGTCGTCGCTACAAGGTGCCGCCTTCGACGCCGCCTATCTCCAGCGCGAGGTCGAATTCCACCAGGCGGTGCTGGACGCGCTCGACCAGACGCTCATCCCCGGCGCCAGCAACGCCGAGCTGAAAGCCCTGCTGCAGGAGGTGCGACCGGTGGTTGCGGCACATCTGGAGAACGCAAAGGCCTTGCAGAAGGGAGGAACGACCGCACACAGATAGCTCTCGACGGCCGGCACGCTCATCCACGGAGGCTTCATGAACCCATTACGTCGCGGACCAGCTCGTGATCGCCGGCCGAGGGCGCTCTCCCGCGCTTCGCTCACCTCGATTACGGCGGCGGCCGTATCTCTGGTCGCCGCCGGCTGTGTCGATGTGGGAACAGGCCCGGGGAAGCACGGAGACCGCCCATTGAACCGCCGCCTCGTCGCCGAAGGGCAGGAGATCTTTCGCTTCGACACCTTCGGAGACGACGTCTACTGGACGGATACCCTGCGCCTGCACGAGGTGATTGCGAGCACGGTCAGCCCGGCACTCGCCCTCGACGTGGGGCTGAAGGTCGATGTGGACGCACTGCCCGATGAGGTGCTGGACGCGATTGTCTCGGGAGACGTCGACCTTCAGGATCCGCAAACCACGGTGACCCTGCTCAAGCTGGGCTCGGTGGTGGGAGTGCAGGGGACGGTCGAGAACATCGACGGCCGGGACACGCTTACCAGCGTGGGAATCACCTGCGCGCTCTGCCACTCCACCGTAGACAACTCGTTCACTGCCGGAATCGGTAGGCGGCTGGACGGCTGGCCGAACACCGATCTCAATGTGGGAGCGATCGTCGCACTGTCACCGGCAATCGACCCGGGACTCAGGGCGATCCTCCAGAGCTGGGGGCCGGGCAGGTACGACCCACGCATCAACATCGATGGCAAGAACACACCGCTCGTGATCCCGCCGGCCTTCGGCCTGCGCGGCGTGGAGCTCGAAACCTACACCGGAGACGGACCGATCTCCTACTGGAACGCCTACGTCGCGGTGACCCAGATGCACGGGAAGGGTACCTTCGTCGACCCGCGGCTGGGAATCCGGGTGATCAACGTTCCAGACGAGGTAACCCCGAAGTTGAGGGCACTGCTGGAGTACCAGCTCAGCCTGACCACTCCGAGACCCCCGCCTGGCAGCTTCGACCCCGTCGCGGCCGAGCGCGGGAAGAAGCTGTTCCGAGGCGTGGCCCGCTGCAGCAGCTGTCACCTTCCGGGCGATCACTTCACCGACGTGAACCGCGGGAAGCTGCACCGACCCGAGGAAACCGGAATGGATCCGGCCTATGCCCGGCGTACCGCCACGGGCAGATACCGCACCACCCCGCTGCGGGCGCTATGGCAGCACCCGCCTTACTTCCACGATGGTAGCGCCGCGACCCTGGAGGAGGTCGTGGAGCACTACGATGCCGAGCTCGACTTGCGATTGACGGAGAGGCAGAAGGCGGATCTGGTGGAGTATTTGAGGACGCTATGAGGAGGAGTTAGGAGCTAAGAATAAAGAAGCCAGGAGCCAGAAGCCAGAAGGGGCCGGCACGAATCCCCGGTGCGCACTTCAGCCCCTGTTCATTCTCGCTTCTGGCTCCTGGCTTCCCTTCTCCCAACTTCTTTACTCCTGACTTCCAGCCCCTTCCTTCAATCCAACTCCCGCACCCAGATATTCCTGAAGCTCAGGGGCGGGCTGGGGTCTCCATGCGCCTGGAGTTTGATGGGAGTCCGGCCGTGCGGCTTGTAGCTCGGCTGCCCGATGTACAGGGTGGGACCCTTGAGCTCCACGTTGTTCTGGATGAGCACTCCGTTGTGGAAGGCGGTCACCCGCGCCGGCGTCTTCACGCTCCCATCGTCGTTGAAGGTCGGCGCGGTCCAGATCACGTCGTAGGTCTGCCACACCCCCTGCGGTAACGACGCGTTCACCAGGGGCGGGTACTGCTTGTAGATGCTGCCCGCCTGGCCGTTCACGTAGGTCTCGTTCTGGTACGAGTCGAGGATCTGCAGCTCGTACCCCGCGTCACCCGGTCCCGTCGATGCCAGGAAGAGACCGCTGTTCCCGCGCGACTGGCCGGTTTGCGTGGTGCCCTCGGGAATCCGGTACTCGAGATGGAGCTGGTAGCTCCCGAAGGTCCGCTTCGTCTCGATGTTCCCGGCCGATTTCTCGACCACCAGCACGCCGTTCTCGATCTTCCACCCCGCCGGTCCCTTGTCCCGCACCGACACCCATTCGTCCAGGTTCGTTCCGTCGAAGAGCACGATCGCATCCGACGGAACGCCATCGTGGCTGATCTGCGGCGGCGTGACGACCGGCGGTACCGGCTCCCACACCTCCGTGTCTTCCGGTCGTGGCCGGTTCTGACCCTGCTGCTGAGCGTGCGCAACGATGGGCACGAGCAGGAGCGCCGGCACGATCAGCACCCTGGCCCAAATCGACGAAGCTGGCTTGTTCATGGTGGTCCGTGTGTGAGAACTCTGTAAGGTGACGAGAGATCCTGCCCGCGGCGCGCTCAGCTGTCAACCTCGACAGGCGCGGGAACGATCTCAACCGGAACGGCCTCCGTCCGCGCGCCGACACCCTCCAGCAGCGAGCGGTACCAGTGCTCCGCCTCGGCCAGGCGGTCGGCGAGCGCCTGGGTTCCCCACACCACGGAGAGGGTCTCCACCGTCTCCGGGCGCGTCTTCGTACGCTGAGCGTCGCGCACCGGGTTGATGCAGGGACCCTCGGCGTCATAGAGGCAGATCAATCCGCTGAGCGACATCTCCTGACCGGAAGGGTTGAAGACGTACGAGCTCCCCTTGGGGGCAATGCGGATGCGGTATGGCGGCCTGGCGAGCGCGCAGTCCACCACACCGATGGGAAAGCCGCTGTGGAGGGAGATCACGTTGCAGATATCCACCGCCAGGTTGATCGACCGCAGCGAGCCCTCCTCGACCGCCCGGACGAGGTACTCCGAGGCGGGTTTGCCGATTCCGCTGGGACGATGCCCTCCGAAGCGTAGCAGGTCCCGGATCGCCTTACGCACAGCTTCGTCGCGCTGGAGCGGAACGTCGGCGTCCAGACGCAGCAGATCCAGGATCTCACCTGGCGTGGAGAGCTCTCCGAGCGGAGCTGGAAAGCGGGTGATGAACGGCGCGATCCGGAGGAGCGGGTGCTCGCGGACCCGGATCACCGGTAAGTCGGAGCGGGTCATTCCTGCAGGGGTTCGATGTTCCGACGAGTGGATGCGGCCCCGGGGCAGCCACCACGCCCGGCGCCATTCCCTGTCGAATGAATATGCGTTCGCCGAGAGCTTGGATACCACCGGCCCATCGGCAGAGGTCCCTGCAGAGGCGTGGCCGCGCCCGCTGAAATCAGTAGAAAACTCCCGCAGCTGACCCTCAGTAGAGCCTGAACCCGGGAGAAACCGGCACGACGTCGTACCCGATAAGCCAGGGACCGTAGGCGATAAGGATGAGCGCGATCGCGGCGGCGACCCACACGCCCAGACGGTCGAGGGCCGGCTCCCACCCGGTCTGCGCTGGAGCGGTGAGGGTTCGAGACACCGGCACGTCGCGCGGAGCACCCTGCTGGCGGCCCGCCACGATCGTCAGACCGATGACCAGGAAGAAGAGCATCACGCCCGCGAACATGATGCTGCCGCCGACGCCGGTGAGGATCCCCGGCAGCCGCCAGGCCTCGCTCGAGTAGGTTGCTTCCGCCATGAAGGTCCGTCGCGGCATCCCCTCCAACCCCCCCGAGATCATCCCCCGAGCAAAGATGAGGAGGCCGATCGTATACGTCCACGCGGATGCGAGGGCGAGTCGCCGGCTGAAGAGGGAGCGTCCAGTCAGGTAAGGGATCAGCCAGTACGCCACTCCCATGAAGGTGAGGGCGACCGCGCTTCCCACCGTCATGTGAAAGTGGCCGGGCACCCAGGTGGTATTGTGGACCACCTGATTCATGGTGAAGCTGGCGTTGATCAACCCCGTCGCCCCGCCGAGCACGAAGGTGATCATCGCCAGCAGCTGCGCCACAACGGACGGATCACCCCAGGGCAACTTACGGATCCAGCCCAGCAGCCCTCGCCCGCCCGCGCGCCTGCCGCCGATCTCCAGCGCCGCCATCACCGAAAAAGCGGTGGCGAGGCTGGGGAAGAAGACACCAAACGTCAGCACGCCGTGAATGGCCTTCATCACGTTGCTGATCCCCGGATCGGCGTACTGGTGATGGAATCCCGTGGGGATGGAGAGCAACAGGAAGAGGATCCACACGATCCGCGTGTAGGAATCGCTGATCAGCACGCCTCCCACCTGCCGCGGAATCAGGGCATACCAGGATACGTATGCGGGTAGCAACCAGGCATATACGATCGCATGTCCGGTGAACCAGAAGAGGGTCCGCGTGAGCAGCGGATCCACCTCCGCGCGAAGGCCCAATGTCCAGGGGAGAAGGAAGACCAGGAACTCCACCGCAATGGGGATGGAGGCGAGCAACCACATCAGGTACGAGGTCACGGAGATGTACCCGAGCAACGGGATCCGCTGACCGGGGTGCTCCCGCCTCCATCCCCTGAGCGCGATGAGCATGTTCGCCAGCGCCAGCCAGGTGCTGACGACCACGAGAGCCAGGCCCAGGTAGTAGGTCCAGTGCGCCTGCAGCGGTGCGTAGGAGGTGTACAGGACGCTGGCACGGTTCCCTACGACCGCGTAGATCACGAGGATGTTGCCGGCTACCAGGGCGGCAAGCGAGCTCCAGAGCAGGCCGCTGTGGAGCGGTCGAGCCAGAGCGCGCGCCGTCATCAAGGGCAGGAAAGCGTTGGAGAAGGAGAAGGTGAAGATGAGGACGTTGGCCACGCCGTGGGCCGTGAGTCCCTGATAGTACGTACGCAGCCCGGGGAACCACCCCAGGATGCTGATCCCCGCGTAGGAAAGGGCGTTGGCGAGGCCGTGGAAGACTCCGGCGATCAGAGCCGCATAGCCGATGTACACTGTCCACCGCAGCACCCGCCGCTGTGCGGCAGGCAGATCGTAGCCCTCGGGATCGAGGACGATCGAGGTCAGAGAGGCCATGCTTGCGCGCGAATCAGAATCAGTGAGTGGCCAGGTGGGCGGCGCCTCCGTCGCTCGCAGACGCAGTCTGCACGAGCGGGATGTCGGTTCCGGGTTCTTCCACCAGCACCCGACCGTACATCACGTGGTGACCGAGGCCGCAGTATTCGTGGCAGAGTAGCAGGTGCTCCCCCGGTTCGGAGAACCGGTAGGTATTCCGGGAGATCTGACCCGGTATCAGCATCAGATTGAGCCGCGTGCCCTCGATGTGGAAGCCGTGAATCACGTCCGCGCTGGTGGCCGTGAAGGTGATCTCGGCGCCCGCGGGCACCCGGATGTCCGCCGGGTGAAAGCTCCATGCGCGCCCGACCACCACCACCTCGTATTGCCCTTCGCCACGCTGGTAGACTCCCGGCCGGTCGAAGGGCGGCGTCGTGGCGACCTCGGCAGGATCGATGCGTCCGGCCTCTCCCGGCAGGTGAAGCCCGTGCACCACGGTGGCGTAGACGAGCGCCAGGGCGCATGCCGCCAGCACGAAGATTCCCACGGTGAGAAATGCCTTTTCGTAAACGTGGATCTTCATCCTCTCCTCACCGCTCGAGCAGCCGGACGTAGAGAATGATCCAGATCGCCGCGATGATCATGAGGATGATCATCACGAGAAAGAGCGTTCCCGTGGTGGTCGGCTCCTCCTCGGGCAGGAGCTCGGTATCCGCCGGATCGCTGGAGCCCGTGGCCGGAATGAGGCCGGCCTCGTCCTGATCGTCTCGCATCACGGCCTCCCGGTTCGAAGGCTCTCACGGTCTTCGTCCCAGCTCTGCACGGTACGCCCCATGACCCGCAGCAGGAGATAGAAGAGAATGCCCGCAGGCAGGAGGCCGACCAAACGCCAGGGCCGCACGATCCCCGCGAAGAGCAGGTTCAGGGTATCCCAGAGGAAAGCAACGAGCGGGGTGCCCAGGAGGATGAACAGCGCGATCCCGACCACGGGCCCCCACGTCCGGCGGGGAAGGGGGTTCTCGAGATTCACGGTTCACAAACCTTGAGAGCAGCAGAGAAAACTGCTCCCCAGAGCGCGGCAAAAACCGTGCAGCGCGGGCGGCGGGGGGGTGCGGGGGAGGAAGGCGGGGCGGGAGGGATTACGAATTACGAATTACGAATTACGGACGAGTGTTCACAGGGTCAGGACAACGCAAGAGAGCAGAGAACGAGCCGATATCTCCTGAGGACGCCCTAGGTAATTCGTAATTCGTAATTCTTCGTAATTCGTCGTATGGAGCATCAGCTCCGAAACTGCTCGACCACCGCTGCCATGTCCCGCTCGCCGTGGCCAGCCTCAGCGCCGCGCTCCATCACCCGCTGGGCGGCTGGCGCAGTCTCGAGCTCGACACCCACCCGACGCGCCTCGCCGGCCGCGTAGCGCAGGTCCTTCGCCATCAGCTTGAGCGCGAAACGCGGATCGTAGTCGCGGGTCGCCATGCGCTCACCCACCTGCTTGATGATCGGGCTCGCGCACGCGCCGTTCAGTAGCATGTTGATCGCGCGCTCCCGGTCGAGGCCGGCTCGCTCCACCATGGCGAAGGCTTCGGCCATGGAGGCCACCTGCACACCGCACAGGAAGTTGTTGACCAGCTTCAGCGTCGCTCCGCTGCCCGCTGGACCGACGTACAGGATCTCCCGCGCCATCGGCTCGAGCACCGGTCGCACTCTCTCCAGCACCTGCGTCTCACCCCCGACCAGGAAGAGCAGCTGTCCCCCGGCCGCCTGGTCGCGACTGCCGGTGACCGGCGCATCGAGAACCTCCACCTGACGGCTCGCCGCCGCCGACCGCAGCTCGCGCAACCACTCGAGCGACACCGTGCTCGATTCGACCGCCACCGAGCCCGGCGACATTGCCGCCAGCGCCCCGTTCTCGCCGAGCCACACTGCCCGCGCCGCGACGTCGTCGGAGACCATGCTGACCACCACCTCCGCCCCCTCCGCCGCCTCCGCCGGTGTGGCGGCGACCCGGGCCCCTTCCCGCCCCAGCTCCTCCGCCTTGCCTCGGCTCCGGTTATAGACGACGGGCTCGTAACCGGCACGCAAAAGGTTCCGTGCCATTCCGGAACCCATGATGCCGAGCCCGAGAATGGCTACCTTTGTCTCGCGCATCATTCACCCCTGGTTCAGTTTCTGACCTCTGTCTCCCGATGGTCTCCCGATCCGAAGTTGCCATTGTAGATCGCGACCGCCCCGAGTGCCAGGCAACCGACTCGCGCGGCACGCCCCGCCCCGTCGCCCATCGCATCAACGCCGTCAGCTTAGGTCCGGTAGATCAAAGGCGCGCCTCCGATATTGGATCGTTCGATCTATAAACGGACGAGTCGAAGCCCCTGCGGATATTCCCACGGGATCCGACTATGGTTCGATCAGCGACAGGGCCACGAGAGCCGCGTCATGGAGGCGGTCGGCATCGGGCGCCTTCGCCATGACACGGATCCCCTGGAGAAAGGTCAGGATGAACCGGGCCGCGCTCTGAGGCTTGACCCCTTCGGCCAGCTCTCCCTGCGCCCGCGCCCGCATGAACGTCGAAGTGAGCGCGGCCTCCAGCTTATCCCAGCTCGACTCGACCAACCTCGCCATCGTCCGGTCCTCGGGGAGCAGCTCGGTGGCCGTGTTGACCACCAGGCAACCCTTCCGGGAGGCATCGTGGATCGACTCTTCCACGTACTGGTGGACCAATTGCCGGATGGCGGGCAGCACGGGGCCAGGTCGGGAAAGTAACTCCAGCGGATCCAGGCCGCGCGTCTCGAGGTACCGCTGGAGCGCCAGTCGGTAGAGCTCGCGCTTGTCGCCGAACGTCGCGTACAGGCTGGCGCGGCCGATCCCGAGATGACCCGTGAGCATCGCCAATGAGGTGCCCTCGTAGCCGTGCTCCCAGAACAGCTCCATCGCGGCATCCAGCGCCGCATCGGGGTCGAACTCCTTGGGTCGAGCCATGAGAATACGTTAAGCGATTCTATACCGATCAGTCAAGAACGCTCAGCACCCGAATGCGGGCAACTCCCACTGGAGTCCCCTGCGCCTGCAAGCCCCGCAGGCGGATTCGCCGCGGGGCTTGGTCTCCGTTCCGTCCCGCCCGCTCGAGCCGACCCGGATCTGCTCACTCGACCTAACCGGGGCGGTCAACCGACGACACCGCCGCGGCGGCAGAGGCATCGAGCAACTCCGCTCGCCGGGTCTGGCGCTCTTCACCGCCGCGCCCGGCGAGCGGGCATCACTCGATGACCTCGAACTCCCGCAACGCGTCCTCGTCGATCTCGATTCCCAGGCCGGGACGATCATCGTCGAGCTCGATGAAGCCCTCCCGTGCTCGCGGCTCGCCCTTGCACAGGTACCAGAACAGCTCGTTGCCGACCTCGACCTCCACGGGCGGAAAGTACTCAGCCATGGGGGAGTTCAGGCTGGCCATTACCACGTGGTAATTGTGCATCTGCCCGGCGTGCGGGATGACCGGAACCGAGTACGCTTCACCCAGCGCCGAGATCTTGCGCGCCTGCGAGATCCCACCCACCCGGTTGGTGTCGAACTGGATGTAGTCCACCGCCCGCCCCTCCAGCAGCTCGCGAAAGCCGTGCAGGGTGAACTCGTGCTCGCCACCTGCGATGGGGATCCGGCTGACGCGACGCAGCTCGGTGTACCCATGGATGTCGTCGGGAATGACCGGCTCCTCCAGCCAGCGCAGATTGAAGGGCTCCAGCAGGGGGAGCATCCGGCGGGCGTAGTCGAGGTTCCAGCCCATGTACGCATCGGCCATGATGTCGATCTCATCCCCCACCGTCTCCCGCACTGTGCGCACGAGGTCCACGTTGCGCTGCATCCCCGCTGCCCCATCCGCCGGCCCCCAGCCGAAGCGGAGCTTCATCGCCCGGTACCCTTCGTCGCGGTAGCGCGCCGCCTCTTCCGCCAGCTCGTCCAGCGGCACGCTGTACAGACGGCTGGCGTAGACCGGGATGCGATCCTTGGTGCGCCCGCCCAGCAGTCGATACACCGGCTGTCGGGCCGCTCTCCCCAGCAGGTCCCAGATCGCGATGTCGACCGCGCTGATGGCGACCATGCCGATCCCCTTGCGGCCGAAGGCCATGGTGCGGCGATACATGTGCTGCCAGAGGAACTCCACGTCCCAGGGATTCTGGCCGAGCAGCACCGGCTTCAGGTACAGGTCGATGATCTGCTTGCTGACGCGCGGCGCGAGGGCGGCGTTGCCGATCCCCACGTTACCATCGCTGGCGAAGACCTCAACCACCAGCCAGCCATGAAAGGTGAAGGTGCTCATCGTCGCCTCGGAGCGCGTGAGCAGGTCCATCGGGTTGGTGCAGAAGTGCGGCGGCAGTTCTGCAGTCTTGCCGCGCCACTCCACCACGCGAGTGCGAATCTCGGTGATCTTCACGGGGCGACTCCTTGAGCGACGGGCTGACTCAGCCGCACCTCGATCGGGCGTACCTTGCGAATGGTCGCCAGGATCAGCAGGAAGGCGAGCACGTGAAAGGTGCTGACGGCGGCGAAGACGGGCCCGTAGCCGGTGCCGGCGTCGAGCATCCGCCCCGCGACCATGTTGAAGACCACACCCCCCATCGCTCCCCCGAAGCCGACCAGACCCGCCACCGAGGCGACCACACGGCGCGGGAAGATGTCCGTCGGCAGGATCATGACCAGGGTGGACCAGGCCTGCTGGCCAAAGAAGGCGATGCTGAAGAGGACGATGGTGAGCTGGATCGGTGAATAGGTGACGAAGATGATGAGCGGCATCAGCGCCGCGCTCAGCCCCAGCGTGAGCTTGCGCGAGAAATCGACGGACCGCCCCCGGTTCAGCAGCCAGCTGGAGAACCAACCCGCCAGCATAGCCCCGACCCCCGCCGCGGCGTACGGAATCCAGGCGAAATAGCCCACCTGGTTGGTGTCGAAGCCGCGCACGTCGTAGAGGTATTTGGGCAGCCAGAAGAGATAGAAGTACCAGGCGGCATCGCTCAGGAACTTGCCGATCACCAGCCCCCACGTCTGCGGATAGGCGAACAGACGAAGCCAGGGGATGGCGGCTTCAGCCTGCGCAACTTCGTCCGCGGTCCCGGCCAACTCCGCGCGCTCCGCTTCGGAGAGCCGGGGATGAACTGCCGGCGGGTGGTAATCGCGCAGCCACCACGCCGTCCAGAGGAGGCCGGAGGCACCGGTGACCACGAAGACCCAGCGCCAGTTGGAGAGGTTGAGGATCAAAGCGATCAGCGGCGGGGCGGCGACCGCACCGATGGCCGTGCCCGCGTTGATCATCCCCATGGCCGAAGAGCGCTGGTTCACGGGGAACCACTCGGCCACCGCCTTGGTCGCCGCGGGGAACCCGCCACCCTCCCCCATGCCGAGGAGAAAGCGGCTCGCGGCCAGCGCCAGGAATCCGGTTGCCAGCCCGTGGGAGGCACAGGCCAGGGACCACCAGACCATGATGACGAAGAAACCGCGGCGCGTCCCGAGCGCGTCCACCAGGCGACCGCCACCCGCGTACATCAGCGCGTAGGCGACCAGGAAGGCGGCGTTCAGCGTCGAGAACTGCGTGTTGGTGATGGGGATGTCTTCCTGCACGGCGGCAATGGCGACCGCCAGTGTCTGCCGGTCCAGGTAGCTGATCCCGATCGCCACAGTGAGCAGAATCGCGATCTGCCAGCGGAAGGACCCGTCCTTGGTCAGTGCAGTCATCGGCCGGTCCCTCGGCTGTCATCCTCCCATTCCAGCCGCAGCAGGGAGACGGCCTGTCGTGGAAGTGGGAACTCCAGTACCGCCACGCCGTTCTCGACCTTCACCCAACGGGGCGCTCCCAGCATCTCCAGCTTCCCGGCGCGCTCCAGCTCCGCGTACTGCCCGCGGGATACCTGCTGAGGCGAGCCCATGCTCAGCCACTTCGTGTACGAGTTGCTGTGCTCCTGATCGATGCGGTAGTGGTGGAGCAACACCCGCTCGGCCGGGATATTTCGGATGGCGATGCGCACTGGCGCGTCCGGAGCGGGCAGGTCGTCGTCGTGATAGTTCCACACCATCACCGCCGCTTCGCGCTCCTTGCGGCTGGCCAGCGCGCTGATGTCGGGCCGATCTCCGCGCACGCCGTTCTCGATGATCTCGCGCGCGTTCATGCTGTTCCCCTGCACCGCCACCCGGTCGCCCCCCATCATCCCGAACATCCGGAAGACGTTCAGCACGGGCTTGCCCACGCCGTTCGTCGCCATCTCCCGGAAGCCGTCGAACCAGGGGACGTTCTCGAAGGTGAACGACCAGCTCGTCGCACCCTCGAAGTTGACCCCGTGCTGATCCGCGAGCTCGTACATTCGCGCAAAGGAAGCGGCAGTGTAGCTCGAGTACATCGTGCCGTTCCGATACGCGTTCTGCCGTGATCCCGATGCAACGGAGCAGGCGGCGCAACCCTCCGGATCCGCCTCACCGATGATCACCGGGAGGTCGGCGAACTCCGGGAACGAGCGGATGATCTCGAAAAAGCGATCGATGCTGCGCAGCTCGGGCGCCATGTTGGTGCGGACCCGGCCGTCGACGAAGGAGGGCGAACCCTTCGCGTGGAAACTGATGAAGTCGAGCGGGGAGCCGCGTTCTCCGGTGACGTAGTTCGTACCGCTACGCACATGCTCGAGGAAGGTCCGCATCAGACGGTATCCGCCGCCGGTCACGGTGGGCCCGCCTATGCGAGCAGTGGGTAGGGCCCGCTTCACGGCGTCGGCCGTATAGTCGTACAGCTTCAGGTACTCCTCGTCGGTGCCCTGCCAGTAGGCGATGTCCGGCTCGTTCCACAGCTCCCACCACCAGCTCTCCACCTCCTCCCGTCCGTAACGCTCGACCGAGTGGCGAACCCACTGGTAGACGAGCTCCGCCCACTTCTCGTAGTCCGTCGGAGGGTACGCCCAGCCAGTGTAGATCTCGTTGTACGGATCGCCCGGCTGCCAGTGGTGCCGATAGGGCTCCGGGTGCGTGCTGAGCGCCTTTGGCATGAAGCCGATCTCCATGAGCGGCTTCATGCCCCGCTCGACCCAGGTGTCCACGATGCTGTCCACGAAGGTCCAGTCGTAGACGGGGTTGCCCTGTTCGTCCTCGGTGTAGGCGTTGGTGGAGCCCCATTTGAAGGCGGAGGGAGGACCCTCGTGCGTGTTGAGCATGTTGTGCGCACGGACGTGCACGGCAACCGGGCTCAGCTCGGAGAACTCCGTGAGCAGCTTCTTCCCCTCCCAGCTATAGGTGTAGTTCGGTTCGTCGTACCCGATGTACGCCCACATCGGGTACATCTCGCCGATGCGCTGCTCGAGGTCCACCTCGAGGGTGTGAGGGGCCCCGGGGTTCGGCCACTGAGCGTCAGCGGGTATGGCCAGGCCACACAGCAGGGCGGCCACCAGAGAGCCGGTCGCTCTTCGATCGCGGATGGGTAAGGTCATCCCGTTGTTCGGTTGAAGTCGGGGGAGGAGATCCTGGGAACCTGGCAGGGATCTATTCCCAGGTCAGTCTGACCAGCGACACGCCCTGTCGGGGCAAGGAAAACTGCAGGGTCGCGGTACCGCCTTCGACACCGATCCAGCGGGGGGCGCCCAACAGCTCCAGCTTTCCGGCCCTTTCGAGCTCGCGGTATTGCTCGCGCGAGACCTGCTGCGGGGCGCCCATCTCCAGCCAGCGCGAGTAGGAGTTGCTGTGCTTGTCGTCGATCCGGTAATGGTGCACCAGCACCCGCGTCGCCGGCACGTTCCGCAAGGTCAGCCGGATGGGCGCGTCAGCCGTGGGGAGATCGTCGTCGTGGTAGTTCCAGACCATTACCGCGGCCGCCCGATCGTCCCGGCTCGCCAGCGCTCCGATATCCGCCACCTCCCCGCGCACCCCGTTCTCGATGATGTCCCGCGCCCCCATCCTGTTCCCCCGCACCATGACCCGCTCGCCCGTCATCATGCCGAACATGCGGAAGACGTTGAGCACGGGCTTGTCCACTCCGTTCGTCGCCAGCTCACGGAAGCCGTCGAACCAGGGGACATTCTCGAAGGTGAAGGACCAGCTGGTGACCCCTTCGAGGTTCACGCCGTGTCGATCGGCGAGCTCGTACATGCGGGCGAAGGAGGCGGCGGTATAGCTCGAGTACATGGTCCCGTTCCGGTACGCGTTCTGGCGTGAGCCCGAGGCAACGGAGCATGCGGCGCATCCCTCCGGATCGGCTTCGCCCACGACGATCGGGAGGTCCCGCAGCTCGGGATAGGACGAGATGATGGCAAACGCACGGTCGAAGTGGCGTAATTCGGGAGCCATATTCATCCGCACGTGGCCGTCGATGAAGCGCGGCGAGCCCTTCGCATGGAAGCCGATGAAGTCGATCGGGGAGCCACGCTCGCCGGTGACGTAGTTGGTGCCGCCGGACACGTGATCCAGGAAGGCGCGCAGGAAGGTCTCCTGGCGCTCGTTCGAGGCGCCAGTGACGTTCGGTCCGCCGACCTTCGCCCCGGGGAGCGCCCGCTTGATGGCGTCGGCGGTGTAGTCGTAGAGCTTCAGGTACTCCTCGGTGCTCCCCTGCCAGTAGTCGGCGTCCGGCTCGTTCCAGAGCTGCCACCACCAGCTCTCCACTTCCTCCGCGCCGTAGCGCTCCACCGAGTGGCGGACCCACTCGTGGATGAGCGCGGCCCACTTCTCGTAATCGGTCGGGGGATAGGCCCACCCGGTGTAGATGTCGCTGTAGGGATCGCCCGGCTGCCAATCGTGCCGGTACGGCTCGGGGTTGGTGCTCAGCGCCTTGGGCATGAAGCCGATCTCCATCAGGGGCTTCATCCCGCGGCTGATCCACTCGTCCACGATCCGGTCCATCACCTCCCAGTCGTAGACGGGATTTCCCTTCTCGTCCTCTGTGTAGACGTTGGTGGAGCCCCATTTGAAGGCGGAGCGCGGCCCCTCGTCGGTGTTGAGGAGGTTGTGCGCCCGAATGTGGACCGGCACGGGGCTGAGCTCCGCCAGCTCCGTGAGCAGCTTCCTTCCTTCCCAGCTATAGGTGTAGTTCGGCTCGTCGTACCCGAAGTACGCCCACATCGGCTTCATCTCGCCGATGGGCTCGTTCAGATCCACTTCGAGCGCGACGGCGCCATCCGGGGTGGCCTGCCCTCGTGCAGGAGTGGTTTCCGCGGCAGGAGCGCAGGCGAAGAGTGTGAGCGTGCAGGCGGTACGGAATAGGAGGTCGGACCGGATCATTGCCTCGTGCTTGGGGTGGATGGTCGGAAGCGTGAGCGGATGCGGGCCCGGACGGGGTGATCAGAAAGTGATCCGCTCGACCGAGGTGTACAACATCTCGGACACTCCCACCGTCTTCACTCCCACCC
This sequence comes from Longimicrobiaceae bacterium, assembly GCA_036375715.1. NCBI lineage: Bacteria > Pseudomonadati > Gemmatimonadota > Longimicrobiia > Longimicrobiales > Longimicrobiaceae > Longimicrobiaceae bacterium. Next base: position 121,020 of record DASVBS010000081.1, read on the forward strand.
GCGCATAGGCCCAACCGCTCTCCTCGAGTTCGTCCGGTACGTTCACGCTGAGGGTGATCGGAGCGGTCAGATCGGCGATGTCTGTACCGGACAATTCCGTGCTCGCCGCCTGGTTGATCCGGTCTACGAAGGAGGTATTGGACAGGTACAGGCCCACGTACTCTACCGCGCGGCTCGGCTCTACCGCGCTCACCTGGAAGTTCGCCTGGACCGCGCCCCCGGCCTGCCCCACGGAGAGGTTCTCGATGACGTAGTAGGGCGTCACGCGAACCTCCACCTCCGTGTCTCCTCGCACCTGGATGTAGATGGTGTCCTGGCTGTCGACCCAGGGTCCGTTTCCCGCCAGCAGGTTCAGCTTGTAGTCGCCATCGAAGAGCATGGCCGAGAAGGACCCATCCTGGGCCACATGGACCGGGATTTTCTCGTTCAACTCATAGCTGGGCTGCCAGAGCTCCAGCTCCACGCCGTTGCTACGCACGCCGACGGGTTCGCCCTGGTAGACGACTCGTCCCGTGAGCTGCGAGCGCGGAGGGTCGTAGTTGTCGAACGCCCCGTAGTCACAGGCCGTCAGCAATAGGACGATCGCCAGGGATGCCCGCCGGGAAATGCATCGAGTCATGGTCGGTCACCGGTTGATCGGGGCGAATCAGTGGAACGGGTTCCGCACGAGCTTGGGGTTGTTGTCCAGAGCGCTCTGCGGGATCTGCGAGTAGTAGTTCCCCATGCGGAAGTACCGCGGGGCGGTCTGGCGGTCCGACTGGAACTTGTCGAAGACGTACTTGTTGTGCTGCGGGGTCCCGGGACAGACGATCCGGTAGGGGAACAGCACGTAGATGTTCGCCGTCTCGCTCGTCTCGGTGCCGTCCCAGAGCTGGTGGGCGATTCGCCAGCGCTTGAGGTCCCACAGGCGGTGATCCTCGAAAGCCAGCTCTGCCCAGCGCTCGCTACGAATCTTCTCCCGTGTCAGGGAGGTGAGGCTGTTGGGCGGGAAGCCGGCCCGCTCGCGCAGGGTGTTGATGTAGCCGAGCGCCTCCTGCTCGAGCCCCAACTCATAGGCGGCCTCGGCCGCGTTCAGGTAGACCTCACCCAGGCGGAACCAGACCCACCACATGTCGCTGCCGGTGGCGCTGGTGGCGGCGGCGGGATTGGTGTCCAGGTACTTGCGGAGGTAGAAGCCGGTGGCGGAGAGATAGTTCTCGGCCCGGATCGGGCCGTCGGCTCCGGTCAGCACCCCGCCATCCTCGTAGTCGGTGTCCCGCTGTCCCTCGATCCGCTGGTATACAGCGCTGGGAGTGCAGCGGTAGACGCCCGCCTGGATTTCCAGCTGCTTGCCGGCGAAGGAGGCTCCGGGATAGATGATCGTGCCATAGAGGCGGGGGTCCTTCCCCTCGAAGATGTCGTCGGGCTCGTCGTAGAAGATCCAGTTCTTCTGCCCCGCCACGGTCCCATCGCCCACTCCGCGCAGCTCGCCCGACGATCCGTCCAGGTAGTCGTAGGTCTCCACCAGGTTCAGCGACGGCGAGAGGGCGGAGCCGCCGGAGACGTTGTCCTGGTCGACCCGCAACGAACGCGGGATGTTCTCAAGGGTGAAGCGGTGGCTGCGACCCTGTGAGGCGAGGTAGTCGATGGCCATGATGACCTCTCGGTTCCCCGTCTTGTGGCTCACCGCCTCGTAAAAGTTCTCGCCCGGATCGGGATTTCCGCGGTAGAGCTCGTACGGTCCGTTCTGTATGAGCTCGCGGGAGGCGTCGAGCGACGCCTGGTAGTAGCCCTCCGCCCGGTCGGCGGGGATGCCGACCTCGCCGCCGGGCAGGGTGATGGGGGAGGCCATCTCGCTGTTGTGCCGCGCGATCGAACCTGCGTACAGCATCGCACGGCTCTTCAGCGCAAGCGCGGTCCAGCGATTAGCCCGCGTGTAGCTGCCCTCGTTGCCGAGCTTCGGGCCGATCTCGTCGAGCTCGGCAGCGATGAAGTCGTAGACTTCCGCCTCGGTGTTTCGCGGGTGCTGCAGCGGAGAGGGATCTCCACTGAAGTCATAGATCAATTGGGTGGTGATGATCGGCACCCCACCCATGCGGATAACCAGCAGGAAATAGTTGAAGGCCCTCAGGAAGCGGAGCTCGGCGATGAACTGCTCTTTCAGCGCCGGAGACAGCTTGGGGGACTCGACCTCCTGGATCTTCTCGATCGCCAGGTTGATGTCCCGGATCAGGTCGTAGTTCCATTCCGACCAGCGTTCATAGGGGTAGTTGATCAGCGAGTTGCGGAACTCGTAGTCGAAGTTGCCGACCCCCGACCAGAGCGCCTCGTCGTACGCCGCGTAATCCTTCCAGCCGCAGTAAGCGTCCGGCGGGTTGTAATCACAGTTGCCGTTGACTCCGAAGTCGGTATGGCGGGGCAGGCGGTTGTAGTAATCCGCCAGAACCGAGACGATCAGGTTCGGGTCTCCCCAGACCTGCTCGTCGGTGAGGATCGTCTGCGGCTCGGTGTTGAGCGCATCATCGCCGCATCCCACTACAGGAACCGCTAGCGCGGCCAGTAGCAGGGATCGGAAGAGTCTCTTCATGGCACGGGGTCGGGTCCTTGATGACGATCCGGCCGCGGACGTCGCGTCGGCGCGGGCAGCGGAATTGACCATCGGTGCATGGAAGTACTGCCGCCGCGCGCTCATTGCCCCACCTCCGTGCTGAATCCGATGGTCCAGACCCGCTGGGGTGGATACCGCAGCCCCGAGTCGAAGGCGACCTCGGGGTCGAGCTTGATATGGCCCAGGTTGTCGAAGGAATGGAGGTTAGTTCCGCTGATATAGATACGGGTGTTGGAGAGGCGTAGCAGATCCTGCAGCGCGTCCGGCAGGGCATAGCCGATCTCCAGGCGGCGTACGCGCAGGTAGTGAACGTTGGTGCGCCAGAAGGTGCTGTTGCGGTAGCTCGAGTGGCTCGTGAGTCCTCGGCGGATGGGCGGATATCTACCCGGGATCCACTCGCTGCGATCGTCGTAGGGGTCGGCCCGGTGCCAGCGGTCCACCAGCATCCACTCCGGCGAGTTGTGGTCCGCCTGGAAGGGATATTTCAGCTCGAGGTTCTGGTTGAACGAGTACATGGTGCCGCCGGCGAGGTCCAAGCTCAGGCTCACGCCGCGGTAGCCGATGCTCGCACTGCCCCCGAAGGCGAGGAGGGGGTTGGTGTTGACCGCGTACCCGATGGGCCGCTCGTCGAGCTCGTTGATGATCTTGTCGCCGTTGACGTCCTTGTAGATCAGGTCGCCGGGAAGCAGGGTGCGGTTGCCCTGTCCGTCGATATCCACGTCGTGCTGGGCGATCTCCTCCATCGAACGAAATTGCCCGATCACCTCGTAGCCGAAGGCCACGTTCGCCCAACGGTTCTCGGTGGCGTTCCGGTATTCGTCCCAGGAGTTGCCGTACCTCGGTTTGTACTGGTCGAGGATGCGACGTCGGGCGAAGGTGGCGTTCGCGCCGATGGAGTAGTCGACGCCGCCGAAACGGTCGCTGAAGGTGATCATCCCCTCGAGCCCCCGCGTCGCCTCGCTCTCGAGGTTCTCTTCGGGCAGCTCGTATCCGACCTCGCTGGGGACCAGCACGTCGTAGCGGTTCTCGGGCAGCCCCGTGAGCTTCCGCTCGAACAGATCGAACTGCCCCGTCACCCGGTTGCCGAAGAGGGTGAAATCCAGGCCGAGATTGCGCGAGGTGCTGGTCACCCAGGTCAGGTTGGTGACCGGCAGGCCGCGCGGGCGAGCGCCGGTCACCACCTGACCGTCGAACATGTAGCCACCGCCAATCCCGTAGGTGGCGCCGCCGATGAAGTCCCAGGGCGCCACCCCCAGCTCCATCCCCGCCTGCCCCCACGAAGCCCGCAGCTTGAGGTCGTCGAGGAAGGTCAGGCGGTCACGCAGGAAAGGCTCTTCGGAGACGCGCCACCCCAACGAGACCCCGGGGAAGAACCCCCACCGCTTTCCCGGCGCGTAGAGGTACGATCCGTCGTACCGGCCGAGCAGCTCGAGCAGGTAGCGCTGATTGTAGTCGTAGTTGAAGCGGCCGATGTACGAGGCCCGCGCGGTGGTGCTCCAGGTGTTGGTGAGATCGTTCTGCTCGACGAAGCTGATCAGGTGGCTGTAGTTCGATGGCGGGACCGATTGAATGCCGGTGAAGTCCGTCTCGCTCTTGGAGATCTCGAAGGCCGCCACCCCCGCCAGGTTGTGCTTGCCAATCGACAAGGAGTGGGTGACCCGCAGCTGCCCGAACCTCTCCTCGTCCTCGCGCCGGTTGGAGTTCCGTAGCGGGCTGTAGAAGCCCGCGCAGACTTTGTAGGTATTCGTTTCGGGATCGTAGCAGTACGCGTCGTAGCTGTACCGCTGTCGGTCGAAGGTGTTGAGGCTGAACCCACGCGAGTACGTCCCCTGGATCTGGGTTCCGAAGGGGAAGGTGTACTCGGCGAAGAAGTTCCCCGTCAGCCGCCGGGTGACGTCCTCCTGCCATCCGGCGATCTCTCGGCGGTAGGTGGAGCCGAGGCGGGTCAGGTAGCGAACGTCGCCGTTGATGTAGTCCCGGTTCCCGTTGGCGTACGGGTTGTCCATCGGCCAGGAGCTGTTGATGCCGAGGAAGCCGTTCCACATCGGGTCGTCGCGGCCAGGGATAGCGACGTTGTCCCGATTCTCGATGCGGGCGCTGAGCTGTGTGCCGACGACGATTCCGGCTCCGAGGTCTGCGCGCAGGTTCGTCTGCACGTTGGTGCGGTCGAAGCTGTGCCCCTGCATCACGTACTCCTGCTTCACGTGCCCGACGGAGAGGTAGTAGCTGCCCGCGGGACCGCCACCCGATGCGCTCGCGTTGATGTTGTACTGCGGCGCATTCGGGTTGTTGATCACCACGTCGTACTGGTTGAAGCTCTCGTAGCCAGGCGCCTCCGTGCGCCATAGCTCCAGCTCTTCGGGCGTGATGCTACGCGGCTGACCTCGGTTCTGCTGTGACTCGACCCAGGCTCGTTGAAACTGGTAGGCATTGGCCGGCGGCGTGAACGGATAGCGGGTGAGGTTCTGGAAGCCGTAATAGCCGTCGACGCGGATGCGCGGGGATCGAACGCGACTGCCGTCCTTGGTGGTCACGAGCACCACACCGTTGGCGGCCCGGAAGCCGTAGATCGATGCGGACGCGTCCTTCAGAATCGAGATGCTCTCTATGTCGGCGATGTTCAGGTTGTTGAAGTACTCGGCACTTTGGGGCACGCCGTCGATCACGAAGAGGGGCTCGCCCATGTTGCGGATCTGCAGGATCGAGCTGTTGCCCGGGCGAGCGTCTGCGCTGGCGCCGAAGCGGGGGTCGCCGCCGTAAGCCGTGCGCACGGTGATCCCCTGAATCTTTCCCGCCAGCGCATCGGCACTCGTGGTGGCGGAGGTTCGGGTGATGTCTTCCGAGCCGATCGAGCTCACCGAGCCGGAGAGGCTGGCTCGCTCCTGCACGCCATAGCCCACCACCACCAATCCCTCCAGCGCCACCGCCTGCTCCCGCAGCACCACGTTGATCACCCCGCGGCCGTCGATTGGCACTTCGCTCGTGGCGTAGCCGATGGACGTGACGACCAGGGTGTCGTTCGGGGTCGGAGCGGTAATGGTGAACCGGCCTTGGGCATCGGTCACCGTCTCGATCCCCATTCCCTTGACCTGCACGGTGGCCGCAGCAACGGGACTCTGAACGCCGGTATCGGAGCCCGCGGTGACGGTTCCGGTCACCGAATGACCCTGCTGGGCGGACGCGGCGACCACAGCCGCCAGCAGCAGAACCGGTGCGACCAACGGTCCTGCCAGCCAGGGTGCCCGTAGCGAGCGGGGGGGGAGGAACCGAACTGGACTGGGAAATCCCCGACGGGAGATGTGGATCATAATTCACCTGCGCTGGATCACGGTGGGAGGCAGCAGACCGCGCCATGTGCTCAGATTGGTCGGACCATTACACCGTAGGTGCAGGCCCGGGGTGTGTCAAGGATATTCGCTCCAGCCCGACGGCGAGCGGCAGCCGGGCGGGTTATGAAGTGTTCAGCTCCTCTAGGTAATTACTGGATGAACTGCGAACTTCAGGCGAGGGGAGCGACGGCAGAAGAACCTTTCAATGCGGACGGGCCGGGCGGCTCAGGCCAACGAGGAAGGAAGGAGAGACAATCGTTGATCGTACCAAGCGGTTCTAATGTCGCCAAGGATGGACGCGGTTGGTCCGACCGCTTTGGATTCACAACTGCTCGACGCCGATCCAGCCCTCGGAAGGCGCCTGGAGCAGGCGGTTGCGGAGCGGGAGGAGGAAGGCGTCGGCCTCGATCTCGAACCGATCCCCGGGCAGGCAGCGGATCCCGTCGGTGAAGCTCAGGGTAGCGGTACCGAAGGTATGTACGTGGGCGTCGCCCGGTTGCCGGAAGAGCCGGTACTTGAAGTGGTGATGCTCCAGGTTGGAGATGGTGTGCGACATGTTCGCTTCGCCGGTGAGGAACTCCTTTTCCCAGACGAGCTCATCTCCGCGGTAGATGCGGCAGATTCCGCGCACGTCCGGCGGCAGCGGACCGACACGCAGCTCGGGGCCGACGGCGCAGGGGCGAAGCTTGGAATGGGCGAGGAGGAGGTAATTCTGCCGCTCCTGCACGTGGTCGGAGAACTCGTTCGCCAGGGCGAAGCCGAGGCGGTAGGGGCGGCCCTGGGGACCCACGACGTAGAGGCCCGCCACCTCGGGCTCGTCGCCGCCGTCGAGGGCGAAGCCGGGCATCTCCAGAGGCGCCTCGGGGCCGACCAGCGATGCACCGGTGCCCTTGAAGAACCATTCCGGCACGGCGCCGACCTCCCCCCGCGGCGCGCGCCCACCTTCCAGCCCAGCCTGAAACATCTTCATGCTGTCCGTCATCTCGGCGGGCTGCGCGGCGTGCATCCGGTTGCGGGCATCGGCGCTGCCGAGATGCGTGAGCCCGGTCCCGGTAATCAGCAGGTGCGCGGGGTCCGGATGATCCAGGGGCGGGAGCAGCGCCCCCCTCTCCACGATGCTCGCTACCGAGAGATCCGCATCCGTCTTTCGCGACGCAACTACCTCCGCGAGAGTCTTCCCCTGCCGGATCGCCTCCATGGCCAGCGCATAAGTCGTGGCGGGACCTTCGATCAGACGAACGCCCTCCGCGTCCTCGAGGATGCCGACCCGCCGCACACCCTCGGGATCGAGGAGCTGGATCAGGCTGAGGGAGTCTTGCGCGCGCTCAGGCATGGAGACGAACGGGCACGGGGTGTGGAAGCGGATCGCAATGTCCGCCGTAGGCAAGAAGCACCGACGGAACCGTCCGCAGCCGCCAGATCTACGAGGCGGTCCGGCCTCCGGGCGGCGCCATAGTAGCGCCCCGATGGACGCCTCAGCAAGACTCTCCAACCCATGAAAGGTAGGACCAAATCCTACTGGCGGCGATCGTGCCGAGAAGCTAACGTTTACGCGTTGCGCCGCGATCGACCATTCACCGGAGGTCGTCTTGAAGCATCTGACCGGGTCGCTATTGCAGCTCTTCAAGCGGTTGATCGCCGAAGGGGTATTGAGCCCGGGAGACCGGCTGCCGCCGGAGAGGGAGCTGGCGGAGCTCCTGGGAGTGAGCCGCTCCTCCCTGCGTCCCGCGCTGAAGGTGTTGGAGAACATGGGGATCATCTCCCAGCGGGTAGGCAGCGGCACGCGGCTCAACCGCGCGGCAGCGTCCATCCTCGCTGAGCCGCTGCAGTACCTCATTCTCCTCGACGGCATCACCTTCCATGAACTGATGGAGGCGAGGCTGATCGTCGAGCCGGAGCTCGCGGCGCGAGCGGCGGAAAGGGCGAGCCCCGACGATCTCGATGGGCTCGCGCGCGCGATCACCAGCATGGAGAGGAGCCAGGACGACCCGGCCGAGTTCGTGAAGTGCGACCTGGAGTTCCACCGGGCGGTCAACGAGGCCGCAGGGAACCGTGTGTGCGCCACGCTGTTCAGCGTGGTTCACCAGTCCCTCGAGGAGCTCGTCCGCTTTACTTACGAGCTGGTGGAGCCCGAGCATACGATCCGCTTTCACCGGCGGATCTTCAATGCCATCCAGCGGGCGAAGCCGGATGCCGCTCGCCTGCAGATGCGAGAGCACCTCGAGGACGTTTGCACGCTGCTCGCTCGCGGAGCCGACGCTCAGGCCCGCGCGGCGCTGGAGGGAAAGCTCGGGGCTCTGGGAGGACTCGCGGGAGGGAAAGCATAACGATGCGATATATCGCGTTCCTGCGTGCGATCAATGTGGGGGGCCACACCGTCACGATGGATCGGTTGCGCGCCCTCCTGGAGGGGATCGGACTTCGCAACGTCAGCACGTTCATCGCCAGCGGCAATGTGCTCTTCGAGTCGTCGCTCCCCGCCGAGGAGCTCGAGCGGAAGATGGCCGAGCACCTGGAGCGATCCCTGGGCTACGAGGTGAGGGTGTTCCTGCGCACACCCGACGAGCTGAGATCGGTGCTGGAGCGCCTGCCCTTTTCGGAAGCTGAGGCCAGAGACGGGAAGGTTCACGTCTGCTTCCTGCCGGAGGCGCCGGGTCCGCAGGCGGCCTCCGAGGTAGCGGCGTTGAGCACGTCTCTGCACCGGCTCCAGGTACGGGGTCGGGAGCTCTACTGGCTGGCGTTCGGATCGATGGCCCGCACCGACGTGGACGAGCGAGCGCTCGGACGAGTCCTGGGCATGTCGATGACGATGCGGAACCTCAATACGGTGAGGCGCATCCTGGCGCGGCTGGAGGCGGATCGGACACCGGCCAAAGACGCTTGACTCAATGCGGCGTTGCCCGGCACATTCGCCCATGCCGCCTCGCTTCCTTCCTTCCGGCGGCGTGAACATCTCCTCAACCCCATCCACCTCCGGAGAACCCATGAAGAGAGTCCTCGGAATCCTGTCGACCATTGCGCTGGCGTCGTGCACGCAGGCGGGCGGTGCCGCGGACGGCACAGCGGAAGGTGCAGCGCAGAACCAGATGAGCTTCTTCCTGACCAGCCATGGGCCGGGTGATGGTGCCAACCTGGGCGGGCTGGAGGGGGCGGATCAGCACTGCCAGGAGCTCGCGGCGGCGGTGGGCGCGGCGGAAGGTCGGACCTGGCGCGCCTACCTCAGTGCCGCCGCCACCGACGGTCAACCGGCAGTAAACGCCCGCGACCGCATCGGACAGGGTCCCTGGTACAACGCGAAGGGCGCGCTCGTGGCGAATGATCTCGAGCAGCTCCACTCCGAGGAGAGCAACGCCGGGAAGGAAGTCTCGCTGAACGAGCGCGGCGAGATGGTGAACGGGCGGGGCGACGACCCGAACCGGCACGACATTCTCACCGGGTCGAATCCCGACGGGACCGTGGCAGGGGGCCTCGAGACCACCTGCAACAACTGGACGTCAAATGGTGAAGGGAGCGCCATGGTGGGGCACCACGACCGCCAGGGCGGCGGCGAGCGCCCCAACTCCTGGAACTCCGCTCACCTGACCCGAGGCTGCAGCCAGACCGACCTGCAGGGCACGGGCGGGGACGGATTGTTCTACTGCTTCGCGGTTTGAGGTCGTCACCCGGGGCATTCTGCAGGGGATAGCTTGTAGGGGCGCCACTTGTGGGACCACAAGTGGCGCCCCTACGGGCAATATCCAGCACGAGCCGGGTAAGCGCCGGCATCACTAGCCATCTCCCTCAGAAATCCCTCCGCCCATACAGCCAGGTGGCCGCAGCCAGCGGCCCCACGACCCAGAGCAGCGCCGACGCTAGCACCCACCCCGCCCCTCCCCACAGACCCAACATCGCCCTCAGTGCCGCGCCAGTGGGCCCCAGCAGGATGTCCGCACCCAGCGTGACCAGGGCGATCGCCCGCACGCCGTCGAGAGGATTGAGGGCGAGAATAGCCACCAGCCACGGCCCCGGCTCGCCCGAACCGACCACCTGCAGCACACCGATCGCCGCCAGGTCGTAGAGCACCGCCGCCGCGAACCAGGTGGTGAGCGCCCATCCCACGGCGGCACCGCGCGTCCGCGCGGCGACGCCCAGCAGGATGCCAAGCGCGAGCCCCACGATGCCCACGACCACCGCTCCGCCGACCACGACCAGGTATCCGCCCAACCCGGAACTCCCCGCGCCTATTGCGACGAGCGCTCCAGTCGCCCCGAATCCGACCAGCGCCGCGGCCGAGAGGGCCGCACTCAGACCCAGTGCACGCCCCAGCAGGACCTCCATCCGACCGAGAGGCTGGGCCAGCATCAGCTCGGCGCCTCCATCTTCACCGCCAAACGCTGAGGCACCCAGCAACAAGCCGAGCAGCGGCAACAGGTACACGGAGAGCGGCAGCATGGATACGCCCGTGCGCGTGAACCCTTGCACCAGGAGCTGTCCGGACCCACCCAGCCCGGCGAGCGCGACCCCCACGCTCAGGAGCGTGAACAGGATGCCGAAGCCGAGCAGCATCCGCCCGCGCAGGGCCGTCAGCACCTCCTGGCGGGCGACGGTCAGCATCGCTTCAGTGCGTGTGGGCATCGCGCACTCCCCTGGTCAGCAGCTCATCCCAGCGGAGGAGCTCCCCTCCGGCCGGCGGATCGGCTCCGTCCGCATAGCTCACGACGTCGAATCCCATCCCGGTGCGGGTGACGCCCACGTGGAAGACGGCGTCGTGCGCGGGAAGCCACTCCCCGGTCTCCGCGTCGGCCACGAACGCTCGACCCTCGGCATCAGGGTTCCGCTGCAGCCAGGCAACGAGGCATCCTGGCTCGTCGAAGGTGAGGATCCGACCCTCCCGCGGAATCCACTGCGCGGCCCGAAGCGGGTCGTCCACCGTCATGTGGCAGTACTCACACGCATCGATTCCCAGTGCCAGCTCGCGAGGCCCCCGCTCAGCGCCGGCACCGGTGCATCCCATGGTCAGAAAAGCCAGCAAGATCACCACCCTCTGGAGGTGCCCTCGCCGTGCCCCGAGCCCGCACCCAAGCTGGGGCCGACCGATCGATGTGCCGATGGCGTTCATGCCGCGCGCCCCGCGCTCCCACCCGCGATGACCCGGTAGGCCTCCTCTAGGCGACGCTCTCGCAGGTCGCGGTGCGGGACATAGGTTTCCACCAGCTCATCCACTGTACCGAGCGCGACCAGCCTCCCGGCCACGAACACGGCCACGCGGTCGGCGAGCGCGGCGACTTCGCCGAGGTCGTGGGAGGAGAGTAGGATAGTCGTCCCCTCCGCGCGGATCTCGCGCAGCAGGTCTCGCACGGCCAGGGCCCCGCTCGGATCGAGGGCCGCCGTGGGCTCGTCCAGGATCAGGGCCCGCGGGTTGCCGAGCAGCGCCACTGCCAGCCCCAGCCGCTGCTTCATCCCCCCGGAGAAGGTGGTCGCATGACGATCTTCCGCGTCCTGCAACCCCACCCGGTCGAGTAGCTGGGCAGCGGAGCCGGGATCCGCCCCGCGGAGGCGAGCGAAGTAGCGCATCAGCTCGCCGGCCGTGAACCCTTGCGGGAAGGAGAGCCCCTGCGGGAGGTAACCGAGCCTGGCCCGCGCCTCCCGACCGTGCGTCGCCACGTCCACACCGTCCACGGTGACCCTGCCCCGGGTCGGCCGCACCAGCGCGAGTGCCGCCTTCAGGGTTGTGCTCTTCCCCGAGCCGTTCGGTCCGACTAGCGCAATGGTTTCCCCGGGCCTGACCTCCAGGTCGAGGCCGGCCAGCGCGACCAGGCGGCCGAAATGCTTGGTGACGCCCTCGTAGCGGATCATGGTCCCCTCACCTGATGGATGCGCCTGCCGCCCCCGCCCACCACCAGGATCAACACCGCGATCGCGATCACCGACCCGGCGGGGCGAGCAGGATCATCGTGCCCTTGGCGTTCGTGGCCCACGTCTTCGGGGCCCGCCTGCTCGCGACCTGTCCGCAGCGGGTCCGGCACCTCCACCAGAGGGGCGGGATCCTCCACGCGCGGCAGGTCGAAGACGGGGAAGGCGCGCTCCGCCCAGGAGAGTGCCAGCGCCGCTGGAGTGCCGGCGAAGATTTCCAGCACGGGCCGATTGGCCGCCAGCACCGCGAACGGATCGCCGACCAGGTGCGGCCGGTCGCCGACGCCGTCGCCATCTAGGTCGTAGATGGAGCGGTCGCCCCAGTAATTCCCACGCCCGTCTTCGGCCCAGACGTTCCGCGCATCGCCGTTGGGCTTTCGCACCGCGGTCCGGTTCCGCGCGATGACGTTGCCAACGAAGGTGTTGTTCTCGGCGCTGGCGATCAGGTCGATCCCGATTCCGTTGTCGGCAATCACGTTGTCCGCAAAGCGGTTGTTCTCCGCCATGTCCAGGAATACGCCGACGAGATTCTGCTCGATGCGGTTGCGCTCAGCGACCACCCCGTAGGACGTCTGCAGGAGGATGCCGTAGGCGCGGTAGCCGACGTGGCGAGCGAAGGTGTTCTCCCGGAAGAGGATGCGATTGGAGAACATGATCGCGGCGCCGGCGGCGTTGTGGCTGAACCGGTTCCGCTCGAAGCGGTTGTCGTCGGAGTACATGTAGTGCAGCCCGTAGCGCACTTCGGCCACGTCGTTTTCCCGGATGAGGCTGCCGCTCGAGAAGGAGAAGTAGATGCCGTCGCGAGTCCGGCGGATGACGTTACCCTCGATCACCGTAGCCCGCGAGTTGAAGAGGTGGATTCCGTTCCCCCGCCGGGCCTCGGGCAGGGTGGCGAGCCCTTCGATGCGGTTGTCACGCACCCGGACGCGGCTGGACTCGAGCAGGTAGACGCCGTGTAGGGCGTCGTGGATCCGGTTCCCGATCACCTCACAGCCGCTGCAGCGAATCAGCTTGACCGCCGCGTCGTCCCCCTCCAGCGACCGGCCGGAATTGCGCAGCTCCAGCCCGCGGACCTGTACCGAATCCGCCTCCACCTGCACGACGCTGCCCTGCGCCCCTCCGTCGAGCACCGCCCCCGATTCACCGAGCAGCACGACCGGCAGGTCGATGAGCACGGGACCGGAGTGCACCCCGCTCAACAGGCGAATGGTGTCTCCGGGTGCTGCCGAAGCAATTGCCTCACGCACACTGCTGAACTCCGCTCCAGGCCCCACGTGGAGCGTGCGGGGTGCCGGGCCGAGCGCGCCCGGAAGGACCGAAGTGAGCAGCAGCAGCGCCAGCATGGCTCCTCAGCTTGCCACGATCTGGCCCGCCTGCACCGCGGCGGTCCCCGCCTTCACGAAGAACTGCACCGCCTCGTCCAGCGCCAGCGTGATATCGCCAGCGCACTCGCCCTGGGTGAGGCGGGGCTTCACCTCCTCGATCTTCGCGGTTCCCAGGCCGAACCAGTAGCGCGCGTCCTCGATCTCGGCGGTGGCGCGGCCGCGAGGATCCTTCACGTTGTCCAGAGCACCCTGAACGAGATCCCGGGTCCCCAGTGCCTCCCGGAGCGCCCTTCCGCACCCCTCCAACGCCTCCTCGCTCCAGGAGGCAGTGATCTGCGCGAACTCCAGGTCCCCTGCCGACGGACCGGTGTCCCCGGCGACCGCTGTAGCCGCCCCGCGCGCCGAATCCCCCGACGCGGGGGTGTCGCCGCCGCACGCCAAAAGCAGGATGCAGAGCGGCAGTAGAAACGAACCCGGATACAGGCGTTTCATGGCAGCCTTCCTTGCGCGGTTGAGCCCGACGATCTGTCCTTCCGCAGATCGAGCCAGAGCGCGGCGCAGATGAGGGCGCCGGCGAGCACCGGGAGGAAGGTCCCCCAGGAGAAGTAGGCGTAGGTGGCGAACTGTGCGATCGTATGCGAGCCGATCATCGCGGGGGTGAACGGCTCGATCTCGATTGGCGCCGTCGGGTCCAGCTCGTGGCCGAACTGGTAGAGGCGTGAATGCATGCTCCAGAAGCCGTAGACCGCGGTTGCCACCATCAGCCCGAGCGGCAACAGCGTGGCCCAGAATCGACGGACCAGTGCTGCCCCCAGCGCCGCGATGGCGATTGCCGCGAACAGCCCCGGAATCACCTTCAGCTCGTGGAAGTAGTCGTCCGAGATCTCCGCCATACCGATGTAGTGGTTCAGCAGGTTGATCTCGGTGATGTCGCCGCGGATGTGGTCAGGGTAGATCACCATCCGCAGCCCCTCCGGGTACTGCACGCTCACCAGCGTCATCCCCCAGAGCGGCAGGAAGGCCGCTGCGGCTACCAGCACCGCCGCGCCGACCAGCAGGGCGGTGCGCACGCCCGCCGCGTCGAATCTTCGCCACCGCCGTGTTGCGGGCGGCTCCTCCGTCGCTGGCTGGATGGGATTCAGCGGCGCGCGCGGCCTCTGACTCCGACGTCTGATTGCAGTTCTCATGATGTCGTCCCCCGACTGACCGCCCGGGCGGAGGCATCTCGCCCGGGCGGTTGGCTGGTCAGTGGCCGGCGTGGCTACCCATTGCCAGTGCCGGGTCGCGCCGCTCCCAGATCATCTCACCCTGGCCGTTGCGGTACATCGCCAGCGGTTGGCCCCGGGGCACCACCTCGATGTATCCCTGCATCTCCTGGTGGAGCGCAGAGCAGAAGTTCGTGCAGTAGTAGGGATAGACCCCCGGCTTGTCGGCGATGAACCTCACCGTCTTCGTCTCCCCAGGATCGACGATCACGTTGCGATTGTGGCCCACCACCGCGAAGCCGTGGATCTCGTCGCGCTGCTGCTCCGCGTTGGTGATGTGCAGCACGACCGTATCCCCTTCCTGCACCTGGATCCGATAGGGCTCGTAGTAGGTGCGAATCGCGTAGATCTTCCCTTCCACCCGAGTCCCGGTCCGCGTGACGCTCGCGTCCGCAGGCTGCCAGATCGCGTGCGGATGCTCGTTCTCCTCCATCGGGTAGAACTCGATGGGGTTGAGCACATCGCGATGGATGAGCTGGGCGAAGTGCGGTTCGGGCTCGGTGAACGCCTCGTACAGCATCGTCATCTTGCCGCCCTCGAGCCCGATCAGCTGCGAGCTCTCCGGGATCGACGGTCCCACGTTGAGGTGCCGACCCTTGGACAGCTTGTTCATGGCGACCAGGTAGTCCCCACGCGGGTTGCGGGTGTCCCCATGGCTCGTCACCAGGTGCCCGATGTTGAAGTGCACGGGGATCTTCTGCACCACCAGCGACTGCGGGTCGACCCCCTCCTCGTAGGGCGGGAGCTTCCACTTCGCCACCGCGCTCTCCACGAAGAGCGAGGTATAGGCGTAGCCCTTCCCGTCGAACTGGGTGTGCAGCGGGCCGAGGCCGACGGGCACCTCCAGCTCCACCACCTCGTCGTACTCGAGCACGTGGATGCCGTCCTCGGTGTCGTGGGCGAAGTCCTGCTCCTCAATGGCCCGCAGGATCTTCTCGAAGGAGTAGACCGTGGCGGTGGGTGACAGCTTACCCGAGCAGATGATGTATTTCCCGTCCGGGGTCACATCCACGCCGTGCGGGCTCTTGGCGCAGGGGAGCAGAAACATCACCCCCTCCTCCTGGGCGGGATCGATCATGCGCACGCCGTTGACCTCGATCCCCCGACCCGCCTCGGCTGCCGCGGCCGCGGCCTTCCAGTTCACCACCGCCACGTAGTCGCGGTCCCGCTGCGCGCTGGTGACCTCGAGCTTTCCGGTGGCCCGCTCAGCGTTGTACGAAGTCCAGAAGGCCCAGTCCTCCGAGGGCCCCTTCCCGGTCGCGCCCAGGTCCCAGTTGAAGGGAGGGGTAAGGATCTGCCAGCCGAGCGACATCTCGCCCGTCTCCGGATCGACACGAATTCCGGTCACCGCCCCCTTGTACTTCTCGGCGTACTCTTCCAGCGGCACGTAGCGGTTCGGAACAGGCACCGAGAAGCGGGTGGCCACCAGCACGTATTCGGTGTTCTCGGTGACCATGGAGGAGCCGTGGTTCCCCATGGTGTTGGGGATCGGTCCCAGGATCTGCTTCGTCTTCAGGTCGCGCAGATCGATCCGGGCGACGCGGTTGTTGGCGTTGTCGTTGACGAACAGCCAGCGCCCGTCGTAGTCGCCGTTGGTCTTCGAGGCCGCGGGGTGGTGGACATCTCCCCAGGTGAACTCGCCGAGCATCGCTCTGGTCTTCTCGTCGTAGCCGTAGCCCGTGCCCGGATAGGGCGAGAAGACCGGAATGGTGGCGATGTGGCGCATCGAGGGGACGCCCGCCACGTAGACCTGTCCCGAATGGCCACCGGAATAGAAGAGGTAGTACTCGTCCAGATCGCCCGGCTTGACGTAGGTGGCGAGGGCGGCCGCCTGCACGTCCGCGGTCGAGAGTGCCTCCGAGCCGGGCACCGCGGGGGTGCGTTCACCGCAGGCCGAGAGGCCGATGACGGCCGCGACGCCAAGGAGCCAGCGGTTCGCGGGTGTGTCCATGTCCGTTCTCCAGATGTTGAGTCGGCCAGGCGAAGCCCGGCCGAGGCTTGCTGCGCGACCGTCTACTCGACGGTCAGGGTGCCGACCATGCCGAGCACGGCGTGCGGATCGCACTGGAACTCGTACTCGCCCGCGGGGAAGTCCACCGTTATCTCGT
This sequence comes from Longimicrobiaceae bacterium, assembly GCA_036375715.1. Taxonomy (NCBI): domain Bacteria; kingdom Pseudomonadati; phylum Gemmatimonadota; class Longimicrobiia; order Longimicrobiales; family Longimicrobiaceae; species Longimicrobiaceae bacterium. The sequence goes on from DASVBS010000081.1 coordinate 137,526, forward strand.
GGGTCTGTCCGGGGAGCTGCAGAAACGGCGACGCCTCGGGGAGCGAAGCGGCGCCTGGATTCTTGTCCGCCGGGAAGGAGACGTTGTGGACGCCGCTGACGAGCACGAAGCGCAATACGTCGCCGCGCTTCACCGTAATGGCGGCCGGATCGAAGTAGTTGCCGGCCCCGTCCGTAACCATCTTCACTTCCACCATGTTGCCGGTGGCGGGCGCGGCGGCCGGAGCCTCGCTCGCTGCCGACGATTCACCGGAGGCCTTCGCCTCCTGTGAGCCGCACGCGGCGAGACCGAGGGTCAGGCTCACGAGTGCCAGCGAGAACAGATGGGGAATTCGCATCGTCGTTCTTTCCTCACGAGGTGGATTGAGCGTAGCAAGCGCGTCCGGACAGCCCGTCCGACATAGCCGGCGCATCGCTGAGCAGGTCGCCGAGGGTGGTCGTCTCCAGGGGCGCCATCGACTCGCGCCACATGGCAGTCCAGCGCGCGTGGGCGTCGCAGGGGCGGCGCGCGTCGCATCGCCGTCCGCCCAGCAAGCAGAGGGGTCGCTCGGGCGCGGGCTCGAAGAGCTCCATGATCCGCGCGATCGGGAGGGAGGAGGGATCGACCTCCAGCATGAAACCTCCCCCACGTCCGCGCACCGCCGAGAGGAGACCGCGGTGCGCCAGGGCGTTCAGGGTCTTCGCCAGGTAGTTCCTCGGCGCCCCGATGGCGGTGGCGATCTCGTCTGCGGACACCGCTCCGCTGGCGGGCCGGCCGGCGAGGTACAGCAGCGCACGGATGGCGTGTTCGGACGTCTGCGAAAGCATCCCCCGCTCCCGACTGCGATTTAAGACCATATCTGCATGCGGTTATCAGCTTACTTTCCGCCGAGATGGCCCGGAGTCGGGGAACGCCATTCTCTTTTCAGAGGAACAAGGAGGGCAGCGCTGTGGGGGATTCTCCGGCGGAGGACGCGGGAGATCCTGCTCCATGAGCGCCAAACGAAATCCCCCCGCGCGCTGTGCGCGGGGGGAGGTGAGAGGCCGGGACTACCTGGAGAAGCGGCTCAGAAGGCGAGGGCCGCCTGGACCACGAAGCCACTGAACTTGGCTCCGTGCTGGATCTCGCTCGGAGCGAAGCCGTCGTAGCTCTGGGTTACGTACTCGACCTTGGTGAGCATCGTCGGGCTGATGAACCAGCCGGCGGCGAGTGCGGCGCGATCGACCGTAATGTCGCGAACCGTCGAACTGAGGTCACCCTTGACCACATTGTATCGCCCGCCGACGTACAGCTTGTCGCCCAGGAAGCGATAGACCACATCACCCGCATACTGCCGCACGTCACGGGTATCGTCTTCCGTGGCTGCCTTGCCCTTTGCGTGCTCCAGCACTCCGAAGAGCTCCAGACCGCCGACTTTCACGAACGGGTTGACCTGGAAAGCCGACGTTTCGTTGCGGAAGTTCGGGTTGATGCGCCCGTTGGTGAAGCTGGCGGCAGCATCGTTGTCCACGACGCCCCAGTATGCCGAGCCCGCCCGATCGCCCGCATAGAGCGTCCCTGCCGGCGACGACGCGTTCGCGTACATCGATCCTGACAGTCGGACCCGGACGAGGTCGTTGATCTGACGATCGTAGCCCACCTTGGCCAGGTAGGCGGGGGTGGCGCCGACCGGGCCGTCCTTGATGTCACCCTTGTTCTGCCCGGTGGTAATCCCTCCCATCACGAAAGCATCACCGACCCGCACCATCACATCGGCACCGGGCTCCGTGGTGAAGGCATCCAGGATGTAATTCTCGGCGAAGGGATTGTTGATCGTGTGCCCGTTGTCCGAACGGCGGTAGATGGCATCACCGTAGTTCGGCTCGTACATCCCCGCCCGGATCGTCGTGTACCTCATGATCCCGTTGAGGAGCGGGTGATCGATCGGCGAGGCGTCGATGGTCGCGTAACCGCCCTTCACCCAGAACTCGTTGTGATGCCGGCTCGACATGTAGCTCTCCAGGACCATGTTGATCCCAGGAGCGATCTGCACGCCGAGGTTCAGGTTGGCGGTGGGGAGGTTCACGCCAGGCCGGATGTCGGCGAGACGGTTCACATCGACGTCGTCCACTATGCGCGGCTCGGCGGAGTTGCTATGGTCGAGCGCCTGGAACGCCAGGGTGAAGGCGCCTCCCAGCGTGACCTTGATGCCGTCGAAGGGGCCGGTGAACTTCGGCGGCTCGAAACGATTGAGACCTTGCAGACCCACCGGGCGCAGCACGAAGGTGCTCGCCGCTGCTTCCTTCTCGTCGTCCGCCGAGTCCGCCGCAGGCGCCTCGGTCGATCCTCCGCCGCCGGCGCTGACGGCGATCTGCTCCTGAGCCGTCGCGGCACCCGCCACGAGCAGCGCGAGCAGGACCTGTCCAACAGCTATTTTCTTCATTTCCTTTTCTCCACTCGGGGGGTGGGGTGGCGCCGGCCGCCTCTCAGCCGGATGCGACCCGGTTGATCACGACACCTACGGCTTCAGCACCACGTCGAAGTTCAGCTTCACGGGGTCATGAACCTTCATCGTGCCCAGCATCAGCGAGGGCGGGCGGACGCCGTAGTCCGTCATCTTGATCGTGTGCGTCCCCTTCACCCGGATCGCCCCGCCCCCCGCGGCGGCCGCCATCGCGTCCACCGTGATCGGCTGAGCAGTCCCCGCAATCTCGAGCGTTCCGTTCAGCTTCAGCTGCGTCTCGGCACCCGCCGGGATGGCCCGGTAATCGGAGAGGCGGAAGCTGATGGTCCCGTGCTCCGATACCTTGAGAGCCTTCCGCATATGGCCGTTCATCGTCCCATTGCCGCAGTCCAGAGCCGCGGCGTCGATCACCACCTCCGCCCTGGCGACGGCGCCCTCGAGGCGGGTCACGTCGAAGGCGGGAACCGTGCTCTCAACGGTGCCTTTGACTTCCGCCGCCTGGCAGGTGTAGCTGCGCACGGAGGAGGTGCCCTCCACCCAGACGCGGCTCTCGGGAGTGAAGCCGAAGTCGGGCTTGAGGGCAGCGGTGGAGATGGCAACGATTCCCAGCAGCCCCACGGCGAGTCCGACTTGTCTTAGATGTTTGTTCATGGTCCGGTTCTCCCTCTTCCGGGAGGCGGCCTCGCGCCCTTGCTGGCGCTTACGGTCCGGCCTCCGTGCTTCCTTCGAGGGCCAAGCTACCGGCCGAGGTGCGGCGAATCTGTCGGGCGGTCCGGGAGATTGCTGTGCGGTTCCTGCTGCGTGTGATTGCCCGGAATCCGCTGACGTAGTTCTCGCCGCGCGGTGTGAACCTCCCCTCACTCCGTCCGAGGATCTGCTCCGTCCACGCCGATGAGCAGCAGGCGCGTGGAGCCGATCCAGGGGGCCGAGGACTCGATCCTCACCGGGATCCTGGAGGCATCATCGGTCAGGAAGAGGCGCATCGCCGACACGCGCTCGTCGCGGACCCGCATCTCGACCACGACGGTCTCGAATTCCCCCGCGGGGACGCGCGTGCGCTCTCTCCCGAGGACCTTCAGCGAGACCGGGTTTCGCCCGGGATCGAAGTGATGGACCAGCGTGTACTCCGCGCCGTTTGGAAGCGGGAGCGAGCGGACGTAGTAGAGGAAGGAGAGCTCGTCCAAGGGATGTTCGCAGTCCGTCTCCCCCGACTTGCCCTCGGCGTCCGTCCAGCGTCCCTCATCGGGATAGATTTCCACCTCTTCCCGATGTGAACCCAGGGGCGACCGTTCCGCTTTGGCATAGCGGAGAGAGCGCAGGTGATCGACGCCGATCCACGAGCGCGTGCGGTCCTCCAGGCGGAAGACCCCCACCCGGCCGCGGAAATCGAAGGCGAGCTCCAGCGCGGGTTCTCCGCGGACCTCTACCGGACCGCTCACCCGCATCGCACCGGTGCCGAACGGGCCGAATCGCCCGCTGACCGCGCGGTAGGTGAGGACCTCCCCAGGAGCGAAGGGGGCTCGGGCGGCCATTTCCTGAGCGGCCAGCGCATCGGCCGCGAAGAGGAGGAGTCCCGGCAAGCTGGCAGCGACAGCGGCGAAGCGCCGGATCGAGAAGCTGTTCATCTTCATTCCCCCGATTGCGGAATCCACCTTTCCAGGTGCAAGCTATTCACGCCGGGGGAGCAGGCTGGCGGGAGAAGCACTCGTTCGTTGCGGGGGAGTCCCTGCCGCCGTGGACGGAAAGTGCTGACGGAAAGTGCCTGACTCTGCCGGGGCAGGAGACCGAGGCTTCTGGCCACCCTGATCCTCGTGACATAGCTTTCGGCGATCCCTTCCCCGCTCGCCCTTCGAGCGACAGAATGCCGGCTTCCTGTTGCAGCGGAGCCGAGGGAGCTCCGCCTTTGTCGGGCGATGGGCGCCCGCGGGCGCGATTCACCGGCCGGTTATCACACACATGACCGATTCAGCTTCGAGCCGGCCCGCGCGGAAGCTGCCGATGCGTCCCGAGGTGGCAGCGCTCCCCGCGGACCTGCAGCACCTCCTTCACGTCGTGGCGATGGCCGCCAACGAGGCGCGCGCGACCCGCGACGCCGTGCAGAGTGCGCTCGACGCCGTATGCATCTTCACGGGTTGGCCGTTGGGCCACGCCTTTCTGCGGGAGCGTGAAGGCGATGCCTACCGATCCGCCGGGGTATGGCACGTCGAGCCGCCGGATGTCTTTGCCAGCTTCCGCCGAGCGTGCGCGGGGGTGGAGCTGCACCTGGGTGAAGGCCTGATCGGTCGGGTGGGTGAGAGCTCGACTCCGATCGTCGTGGACGACGTGGAGGCTGAGCCGGCCTACGCTCGGCAAAGGATCCCGGAGCTCAGAGGGTACGGCGCCGCCTTCATCCCGCTGATCTCCGGCCACGAGCCGGTGGGAGTGCTGGAGTTCTATTACCCCCACGCCGAGGCACCGGATGCCGAGCTGCTGCGGGTTCTGGAGATGATCGGCACCCAGGTGGGGCGGGTGGTGGAGCGCGAGAGGGCCGAACAGGCGCTGCGGATCTCGGAGGCGATGTATGCGGGGATCATCAGCATCTCCTCGGACGCGGTGGTCTCGATCGACGAGGAACAGCGGATCATCACCTACAATCGCGGCGCCGAGGCCATCTTCGGGTGGTCGGCGGAGGAGGCCCTGGGTAAGCCGCTGGACATCCTCATCCCCGAGCAGTATCGGGAGATCCACCGGGCGCACGTGGAGGCGTTCGGTGCCGGGCCGGTCGTGGCGCGGCGCATGGGGGAGCGCGGGCAGATCGTCGGCCTCCGCAAGAGTGGCGAGGTCTTTCAGGCGGATGCGTCCATCTCCAAGCTGGAGGTGGGGGGTCGACGCATCTACACGGCGGTGTTGCGCGACGTCACCGAACGCGTGCGCGCCGAGCAGGAGCTGGCCCGCTCCAACGCCGAGCTGGAGCAGTTCGCCTATGTCGCCTCGCACGATCTGCAGGAGCCGCTACGGATGGTCGCGAGCTACACCCAGCTGCTGGAGCGCCGCTACGGTGACCAGCTGGATGAGGACGCCAGGGAGTTCATCGGGTTCGCCGTGGACGGCGTGACCCGCATGCAGATGCTCATCAACGACCTCCTCACCTTCTCCCGGGTCGGCACACGAGGCAGCATTCCCGAGGTGGTGGATACGAACGCAGTCGTGGACCGCGTCCTGGTCAACCTGAGACCCGCGATCGAGGAGACGGGCGCCACGGTCACGCGGGATGAGCTCCCCGAGATCCTTGCCGATCCCGGCCAGATGAGCCAGCTCTTCCAGAACCTGATCGCCAACGCTCTGAAGTTCCACCGACGGGATGAAGCCCCGCGGGTGCACGTCTCTGCTCGCCCCGGCAACAGAGAGTGGATCTTCTCCGTAGCGGACAATGGCATCGGAATTTCTCCGGAGTACGCCGATCGGATCTTCGTGCTCTTCCAACGACTTCACAGCCGGGCGGATTACCCCGGAACCGGAATCGGCCTGGCGATATGCAAGAAAGTGGTGGAGCGCCACGGCGGCCGGATCTGGTTCGAGTCCGAGCCCGGAGTCGGCACCACCTTCTATTTCACCATTCCCGTTCGATCGTGAGTGGCCGATGAGCTCTACCACCTTCTCACGCCCGGTGGAGATCCTGCTGGTCGAAGACAATCCTGGCGACGTCCGCCTGACTCGGGAGGCGCTCCGCGAGGGAAAGGTGCGCAACAACCTGCACGTGGCCTCGGATGGAGTGGAGGCGCTGAAGTTCCTGCGGCGAGAGGAGCCATATGCGGAGGCGGTCCGACCCGACCTCATCCTGCTCGACCTCAACCTGCCTCGGAAGGACGGCCGCGAGGTGCTGGAGGAGGTGAAGGCCGACCCCGCGCTGCGCCACATTCCCGTCGTGGTGCTCACCAGCTCCCAGGCCGAGCAGGACATCCTCCGGGCGTATGACCTGCACGCCAACTGCTACGTGACGAAGCCGGTCGACCTGGACCAGTTCATCCATGTCGTGCGCTCGATCGAAGATTTCTGGTTCACCATCGTGAAGCTTCCCCCCGAGTAGAGGATGGCTCACTCCCCCCTGCGAATTCTCCTGGTCGAGGACAATCCCGGGGACGCCCGCCTGCTGCGCGAGCACCTGCGCGAAGCGGGCTCGCTTCAGTTCGAGCTCACGCACGTGGAGCGACTCGCGGAGGCGCGCGAGAAGGTGCGGACCGAAAAGATCGACGTGGTCCTGCTCGACCTCTCCCTTCCCGACGCGCACGGACTCGAGACCGTTCGTTCGATGCTGGAGGCGGCCCCGGAAGCGCCGATCATCGTCCTGACCGGGTTGGACGACGACGCCACCGCCGTCCAGGCGGTGCAGGCAGGGGCGCAGGACTTCCTGGTGAAGGGGAAGGTTGATGGAGGGCTGCTGGTGCGTGCAGTGCGCTACGCACGAGAGCGAAAGCGACTCGAGCTGGAGCGGGCGCAGCTACTGGCCAGTGAAAGGGCGGCCCGGACGGAAGCGGAGGCGGCGGTGCGCGGCCGCGACGAGATTCTGAGGGTGGTGGCCCACGACCTGGGGAATTCGCTGAGCGCCGTGATGGTTACCGCGCGGGTGCTGGAGCGGATCGTCCCGGAGGAGCTCTCCGGGGGTAAGGCGCACCGGAAGGTCGCGAACATCATCGCCCTTGTGGAGCAGATGCAGCGGCTCCGCCAGGATCTGATGGACGTTGCCATGCTGGAGGCAGGGCAGCTATCGATCGAACGAGGCCCGCTCGGTGCCGCCACGCTGATCGAGCAGACCGTGGAGCGCTACGGCCCCGTGGCGGAGGAGAAGTCGATCACCTTCGAGGTGCAGGTGGAGCCGGACCTGCCGCTCCTGCTCGCGGACGAGTCGCGCCTGCTCCAGGTGCTCGCAAACCTGGTCACCAATGCCCTCAAGTTCACGCCGCCCGGCGGGCGCATCGAGATCGGCGCCCGAGGTCAGGGCGAGGAGGTCCTTTTCCACGTGCGCGACAACGGCATCGGTATCCCGGCCGAGAACCTCGACCGGCTGTTCGACCGCTTCTGGACCACCAAGCAAGGCAACCCGCACGGCGCCGGGCTCGGCCTCGCCATTGCACGGGGAATCGTCGAAGCTCACGGCGGACGTATCTGGGCGGAGAGTGTGGAGGGAGAAGGGAGCGGGTTGTTTTTTACGGTGCCGCTGGAAGTGGAGGGAGGGAAGGGAGTTAGGAGTTAGGAGTTAGAAGTCAACTCCCAACTCCTAACTCCTCAAATTCTGACTTCCTCACCTTCCGACTCATTCCGCCTTCAACATTCCCGTCTTGAGTGCCAATTTCACCAGCTCTGAGCGGTGGGTGAGCCCGAGCTTGTGCATCAGGCGAGCGCGGTAGGTGTCGACGGTCTTGGGGGAGAGGAAGAGCTTCTTGCCGACCTCGCTCGAGCTGAACCCTTCGGCGGTGAGGGCGAGCACCTCGCGTTCGCGTTCGCTGAGCTCCTCCAGCGGGTTGGCCTCGCCTTTCTCTTCGGCCATGCGGTAGCCTTTGAGCAGGAGCTTGGTGGCGCTCGGGTAGAGGAAGACCTCGTCGCGCGCAACCACACGGATCGCGGCAATGAGATCCTCGTCGGCTTTCGTCTTCTGTACGTACCCGCTGCCCCCCGCCTCGAGCACTGGCAGTAAATAGTCCGCCTCGGCGTGCGAGGTCAGGACGAGCACGCGGCTGCCGAGGTTCAGTTCGTGGATCTGCTTCGTGGCCTCGAGGCCGCCCATCCCGGGCATGTCGAGGTCCATCACCACCACGTCGGGCCGGAGGGCCTTCACCCGCTCGATGGCCTCCTCCCCGGTCCCCACCTCTCCCACCACTTCCATGTCCTCCTCGAGCTCCAGCAGCGCCGACAGCCCCGAACGCAGGATTGCGTGGTCATCCACCAGCAGAATGCGGATCATGCGAGTTGCGCAGAGTGAACGTAGGAGGAAATATGAGGCCAACCCTGACCGGAGTCGTCTACCTGAATTTGCCAGCCCCCGTCGCCAGAACAAGATCGACGAATCTCGGCGGCCCGAGTGCCTTCGCGGCCATCGCCCACGGCGACCACCAGGCGCACCTCATTCCGAGGGTTCGGCGGCTCTGCCGCTGACTTCCTGCACGGCGATGCGGAAAAGGATGTTCCGGAACGGGACCGGGTCCTTGTCGGTGAAGGTCTCGGGGATCAGCGTGCGCAGCAGCTCGACCGCCTTCTGGGCTTCCTCCCTCTCCCAGGCGGCCCCCTCGGGATCGAGGGTATAGAAGCCTCCGTGAACGACCGCACTGCGCCAGTGGAAGAGGTCGTAGATCTCGTCCACCTCGAAGGCGATCGGCCACCACTCACGGGCGGTGAAGTCCACCTTGCGCCCGGGGGAGGTGCGGCCGTAGAGCCAGCCATTGGCGTAGACGTAGTGGATCGGCTCGATGTCGATATCGTTGCCGCGCACGAAGGCCATGCGGCCCACGTGGTTGCGCGCCAGCAATGCATCGATCTCGGCGCGGGTGAGTTCTCTGAAGCGTGGGATTGCGGTGCTCTTCATGTTGACTCCAGGGGTCACTCCCGGCCTGCCTCGCCGGGGTCGCCACTCTGGATCAACAGTAGCGCATCGGAAAGCCCCCCTCTGTCGGGAGGAAGCACCCGATGCTGTGGGGAGGATTGCTACTGAGAATAGCTATTGACTATATCACTAGCTGAATGGCGGCTTCGACCCACTGCTGCTGCGGTTCCCCACCCAACTCTCACCTACGACCGCCACCCATGAAGCTCGCCCCGCGCGAGACCAGACCGACAGCGCCCACTCCGGCAGAGGTCGACGAGATCGTCGCCATCACCGACCCGGTGCTTCGCAATCTGCGCATCACGGAGGCCTACCACCGGCTGGCCATGGCGTTTCCAGGTCCCCGGCCGGGCGCCAACTGGTGCGCTTTCGCCGTATGGGCCTCGAAGCAGGCCGGTCAGACGATCCGTGGCGAGGACCTGCTGCGCGCCCTCGAGCGCGCCCTCGGCGAGGGCCGTACCCTGGCTTCGATTGCCGGCGGAGTGGTGCGCCTGGCTCTCCGGAATGCGCTCGCTCATCCCGGCACGCGGCGGTGGCGCGTTGTGAAGGTACTGGGGCAGGAGGCGTTCGATCGGGCGGCCGACGCCCTCGCTCGTGGAAACCGAAAAGTCTTCGGCGAGATCGGCCGGGAGTTCGCCCGCTTTCTTCAGATCTGCGGGATGATTCCGATCCCCGAGACAGAGCTCTCGAGGTTCCTCTCCGCCGTTCCCGTGGGTGGCGAGCCCAGCCGTGCCGATTACCTGCATCGCGCATTCCGACACCTGGCTCAGGCACTCGAGACCGAGGATCACGGCGCCCGCGCGGAGTTGATGCTGCTGAGTAACCTGGAGATCGCCTACTTCGAGCAGGCCCGCGTGCAGCCGGAGATCCTCGCTGCGCTCGAAGCTCCCTACACGAGCACCCGCCAGCTCGGCCGGGCGCTGCTCGCCGCGATCTCGCCCGGCGCCGCCGACTGGCCTCCCCTGGTGCGCACGCCGTTGGCGTTCGCAGTCGGGCTGGGTGGCCGGGTTGCCGAAGCCGCGCTTCGGTCGCTGCTGCGGCGCCTGATCACTGAGGAGCTGATCACCCTCACTTTACCCGGCGAAGTCCTGCGCCTGGGGCGGAACCTCGCCGGCGAACCTCCCGCATGCCTGCGCAACCCCCGCAATCCGGAGCTACGCGACCTGCTCGCGCTCCTCGCGCCGCCTCCGGACGACCTCGACGGCAGCGGCGCCGACGACTGGTCGCGCCTGGAGGACCGAATGATCACCATCGGCCGCTTCTTCCTCTTACGGCACGAGGAGCCGAAGCTCTACGAACCTCCCTTCACCGAGGCGCAGCTCCGCGAGCTGCGGGCGGGGAGGATTCCAGGCGGGGTGTTGTAGCGGTGCGAGCCGGCCTCTTACCCCCGGCGTCCTCCCGCCATCACGAGCCCGCCGCCGTATAGGCCTGCAGCTGGGAGCTGTACTGATCCTCCAACCTCATCAGCGAGATCGCCGCGACGAGGTGGGGCGCAGCCTGGGGATCCGTCCAGGCGGCCTCGATCACCGGAGCCACTTGGTTCCGAACCTGCTCAGGGGTGCGGCTGCTGCGAATGGACTGCGCGAGCACCGCGTAAGCGAAGGTTCGCTCGGCATCGCTCCCGCTCTGCGCCAGGGCTACGAAGCGGTTGATCTGCTGCAGCCGCGCGCGATTGCCCACGAACCGCCGCCAGGCCATCTCGACCGGACCGGGCGCCGCGGAGGGCTCGGTCGGGTTCGCCCGGGCAAAGAGCTCGATTGCCACCTCCAGCCCCTCGTCGCCGGGCAGGTCGGCGGCCGCATTGAGTAGCGCAGCGCGCACCTCTTCGTCGAGCTGCGGATCCACAGCCGCGGAACGTAGCAGCGGCAGCAGTGCCGGATCCAGCTCCCGCTCACCCGCAACCAGCTGCGCGACCGCGGCGTGCAGCGCACCCCCACGCTGATCCAGCCGGGTGAGCAGCGGCACCGCCTCGGAGCCGAGCTCGGCACTGCCGACCAGCGCGTCGATCACCGCCTCACGCTCGTCGCTCGCCGCGCCCTGCACGGCCGCGAGCAGCGGAGCAGCACCCCGGGGAAGGACTCGGTTGCGCACGTACTCGGCGACCAACTCGTCGTATTCCTGCCCCGAAGCCTGCTCGAGGGCATCCCTCAGGATCGGCTGGATCGTGGGGGTCGCCTCCCAGGCGACCGGCTCGTAGTAGGGACCCGTGAAATCCGGCTTCGTCCCCCACCAACCACCGTTCCAGGGGCCTTCCCACTCCGCTTCGCGGTTGGCCAGCCGCGCTAGCGCGAGGACGATGTCCTGCCGGACCGTGGCATCCTCCGACTGCTCCAGGCGGGTCACCAGGCCCTGTACAACCGCGGGATCGTGCATCAGCCGCAACGCTCGTAGTGCCGCCGACCTCACCTCTGGCGTACCTTCGTCGAACGCCCGGAACGCCGCCTCGTAGGCGTTGAGGTGAACGAGCGCCCTCGTCGCCACGTGCGATAGCGCCGGATCCTGACTCGCCGCCAGCGGCACGACCGCGTCGGCCTGCTCACGGGCGCCGAGCCGGACCAACCCGTTCAGAGCCTCCATCTGGACGAACGGATCCGGATCCCGCAGCGCCTGCACGAACAGCTTTACCGGCACCCCGCGGGAGTGCGCACGATCGTCCGCCAGCGCGCGAAGGGCCAGCGCCCGTAGCGCGGGATCCGCCGCCGCCCGCCGGAGCACGCCGTGCGACCGCTCACCGACCATCTGCTTCAGCGTGAACATCGCCGCCACCCGCGCTTCCAACGGTCGCTCGGGGTCCAGGGTGATCCGCTGGAGCTGCCGCACCACGCCGCGATCGCTCCCTCGCCGCAGCAGCTCCCGCTGCGCATTCAGGCGGTGGGTGGCGTTGTCGGAGACGAGCACTCCGAGCAGCTCCTGCGAAGTCATCGCGTCGAGCTGCGGGGCCTCGTCACCCGGTTCGGCCATGTGCCGCACCTGGATCACGTAGCCGACCGTGTCACCGGCGTAGGTGAAGGACCCGCCGGAGAGGCTGGCCACGTACAGGTTTGAACGGGAATCGACCGCCAGGTCCGAAGGCCGCGGCAGCTCGAGGAAGTCCTCCTGCTCAACCTCGAAGCTGGCACCCTGACGCCGCAGCGGATGGCGGAGAACCTTGTTGACCGTCCAGTCCGCCGTGTACAGCGTGTTGTCGAACCCCTCCGGGAAACCGGGGTCCTGGATCCACAGCCCACCCGTCCCTGAGCCACCCCCGTAGTCCGCGAGCGACGGCATCGCTTCGTCCGCGAAGTTCTTGTAGAGGGTCGGATACCCCATGTTGGCCAGCGGGGGCAGGTAGTGCAGCCGCGTGTTCCAGCCGTCTCCGTCGTTGGTGTTGTCCCGGGCGAAGACACGCAGCAGCGGGCTCACCGCCACGTCGTAGATGTTGCGGGTGCCCACGGCGTAGAGTTCGAGCCCGGTCCCATCCGGCCGCACCCTGACCACGCTCCCTCCGCGATGGGCGATGCGCGTTCCATCGTTCCCGACCGCCTCCAGGATCCCGTAGTCGCCAACGGCTACGTAGATCCAGCCGTCGATCCCCAGGGTGATGCCGTTGGTCGTGTGGTCCGCGCCGCGAAAGTCGAGACCGAATCCGAGGCCGGTGACCAGATCCTCCGACTCGTCCGCGATACCGTCGCCGTCGGTGTCACGGTAAGCGGTGAGCGTAGGCGGATGCATTACGTAGAGGGTGTTGCCGTCGACGATGGCCCCGCGAGGGCTGTCCATCTCGGCGAAGACCGTGTACTCGTCGGCCAAGCCGTCGTTGTCGTTGTCGACCAGACGCACCACGCGACCACGCCCGGGATCTGCCGAAAGGGAAAGGTTCCCGTCCACGCACACGAAGACCGCTCCATCCGCGGCGGTGGTGACGCAGGTGGGATACATCGCCACCGGGGGTCCCGCGAAGAGCGTCTTGCTGAAGTTCTCGGGAACCTGGACCTGCTGGAGGAGGCGTTGCTCTCGCGCGGCGTTGTGTGGGACGGAGCCGCGCGGGGCGAGGGTCTGCGCCAGGGCCGGCGCCGCTGGCAGGGCAGCGGACAGCGCCGCCACGACGGCGGATCTGAGCGTACGCTTTAGGGACATCGGGGTCGTGACAAGGAGGGTGAGGGACCGACAACCCGGCGTGGTAGGCCGCGGCCGGGAGAACAACAATATGGATCGAAATGCCAAATATAGGTCCGCTGCCGGCTGGCGAAAGGATTGCCCGGCGGCCGATCACCCTGCCCCGCGCGCGCGGCGAGCCGCGTCCGTCCGGGTGTCCTGCCACAGTGTTTGTTAGCGATCGGGCTACTACAGGCCCGCTCGGGATCGACCGATTCTAGCTTCAGGTAGGTGCATCCCGCGGCACTTGAGCGGGAAGTGTTCATTGGCTTCGATCATCGCCCCGAATGGCCCGAGTGGGTCGGCTCGCCGAGCACAAGCTCGAGCTGCTAGTGGTTGGCATCCTCACCATGGCCGCCTCCGGGCTCGCGTTTGCAGGCGCGCGTCCGGACGTGCCGATGACTCCCCCGCTGCTGGAGCCCGCGGTGGCCGTGGGGATCCGCGTGGATACCGTGCTCGTCGGCGGCTATGCACGGGGCAGTTTCACCGAGGCGATGCATGTGCTCGCCTCCGGAGTCGGCCGGGACGAGCGTGAGCTGGTTGGCCAGCACCTGGACAAGATCTTCGCGGGTGTGCTCCAGGCGGACGGGCTGGGCTCGGCCGGGCGTCTGCGGGTCGCCTTCGAGCGAACGCTTCGGCCCGACGGGAGCGTCCGCGCGGTGCGTGTGCTCGCCGCCGAGGCCGCGGTGGGCGGGGAGCTGCACACCGCCTTCTACTTCGAGCACGAAGGCAGGCCCGGCTACTACGATCCCTTTGGCCGCTCGCTCGAGCCCCAGCCGTGGGCCGGCCCGCTGGAGCACCTGCGCGTTTCCTCTCCGTACGGTCTCAGAAGGATGCACCCGATTCTCGGCAGGGTGCTTCCCCACACCGGAGTCGACTACGTCGCGCCGCGCGGAACGCCCGTCCACGCCACCGCTGACGGCATCGTGGCGGTGGCCGGAGAACGCGGCGGTTACGGACAGATGGTGGAGATCCGTCACCCCAACGGCTACTCGACCCGCTACGCGCACCTTTCCCGATTGCCCGCCGGCCTCCGCATAGGCACGCCCGTATCGCAGGGCGACGTGATCGGCTACGTGGGGATGACGGGGCTCGCCACCGGACCACATCTCCATTACGAGTTGCGCCGTGGAGGGAGACCGATCGACCCTGCCAGACTGAGCCTCGACGCCGCACTCTCGCGAAGCCTTGCCGGCGGCTCGAGCTGGGCGGCCGAGCGAGCGCGCCTCTACCGCTTGCTGGCGCGCACGCCGACCCTGCTGCGGGTAGCCAGCACCTCCCGCTGACCTTGCGCGCGCCGCGCCGCCGCCCCGGACTGTACGCCGCCCAACCGTCGGTCGTTTGATGCCGGAGGCCTGTGCAGGGTAACGATTTCCGGGCTCATGGAATGCTGCTTGCCGCGTCGGTTCCGGCCGGATACCTTTCGGCCCTTTCGCCGTTACGCCGTGCCGAGCCATGTCCGATAGACCTGAACCAGCTTCATCCTCCGCTCTCGCCCGATTCGGCGTCCTCGCTGGCCCGCGTGCCGGTGAGGAGCTAGCGATTCACGCACCCACCGTCACGATCGGCCAGGGCCCCCAGAACGACGTGGTCCTCACCGACGACTCGGTCTCTCGCACACACGCCCGACTCGAGTACCGCCTAGGCTCCTGGTTGCTGACCGACCTGGAGTCGACCAACGGAACCGCCATCGACGGGACCAAGCTCGCCCCCGGCGTGCCCACCCCACTCGCCGACGGGGTGGAAGTGAGGTTCGGCGGGGTGCGCCTGGAGTTCAGGGAAGCTCCCGGCGTCGACCCCGAGGCGGCGCGGGCCTCGTTCCGCGAGCCGACCGCGCCCGCCGAGCAGCGTGCGCGGCATTTCCGCCTTCCCCTGTGGCTCTTTCTGGTCATCCTGATCGTGGTAGCCGTCGCCGTTTTCCTGCTGGCGGGTGGGCTTTCGGCCACCGAGCTGAGCGGGTCGGTGCACCAGATGCTCAGCGGTCCGTGGGAACGGCCGCCGGTGCAGCCGGCGACGCCACGATGACGATCGCCTGGGAGTCGGCCGGCGGCTCCGACGTGGGCAGGTTGCGGAAAGGCAACGAGGACACGTTGAGGATGGATCCCGAACGCGGGATCTTCCTCGTCGCCGATGGAATGGGAGGACACGCCGCGGGCGAGGTGGCTAGCGAAATCGCCGCCTCCACCGCAGAAGGGATCCTGGGCGATGCCCTCGCCGCGGGGGTCGCGGGCGAAGGCATCGACCGCGCGCTCGTGCTGGCCTTCCAGCAAGCCTACGAAGCCATCGTCCAGTACTGCCGCGCGAACCCCCATACGCGAGGGATGGGTACCACCCTCACGGTGTGCGTGATCGACCCTTCGGGCACTGCCCGCATCGGACACATCGGGGACAGCCGCGTGTACCGGCTCCGCGACGGCACGCTCCACCAACTCACCCACGACCACACCTGGGTGCAGCGCGAAGTGGAGGCCGGGCGCCTCTCGCTCGAAGCCGCGCGCGCGCACCCGCTGTCACACATCCTCACCCGCGTCCTGAGCGAAGACGTGGAGCCGACGGTCGATCTGCACACCATCGACCTGCGTCCGGGAGACCTTCTGCTTCTCGCGACCGACGGGCTCTACAACATGATCGACGACGACGCCATCGAGGCGATGCTGGGGTCCGGCCAACCGCTCACACAGCTCACCCACCAGCTCATCGACGCCGCCAACGCGGCGGGCGGGTCCGATAACGTCACGGTCGTTCTCGTGGGGATCACTCCCGCGCCGGTCAAACGCGCGGCGGAATAGCGGTCTCTTCGACGGCCGGCAGGAATATCCGGAAGGTGGTGCCGTCGGACCCGCTCTCCACGTCCATCTCCCCACCGTGCTCACGCACGATTCGCTGACAGATCGCGAGACCCAGACCGGTACCCTCGTCTTCCGCCTTGGTGGTGAAGAAGGGTTGAAAAATCCTCGGCAGCACTTCCGGTGGGATGGGCGGGCCGTCGTTGTAGAAAGTGAGCACCACCCACTCGATGCTGTCTGAACGGCCGGTGGAGGAAACCGCCCGACCGGCGGTGATCTGCAGGCTTTCACCACTGTGGAGCAACGCGTGCTCCGCGTTGATCACGATGTTGAGGAAGACCTGCTGCAGCTGATGCGGATCCCCGCTCACCAGCGGGAGATCCTCGGCAATATCCAGCCGCGTACGGAGGCCGAAGCTCTGGAGCTGCCGCTCGCGGAGCTCCAGTGTTCGGCGGAGCACCTCCCCCACATCCAGGTTGATCCGCTGGGGTGGATGCCGCCGGGCGAAGGAGAGAAGATCACCGACGATCCGGTCGCAACGCTGCACCTCCTCCATGATCCGCCTGAGCGACTCCTGCCTGACCGGATCGGTCTCCTCCTCGAGAAGGAGCTGGGTGTAACCGGAGATCCCGCCCAAGGGGTTCTTGAGGTCGTGTGCAACCCCGCTGACGAGCAGCCCCAGCGCAGAGAGCTTCTCGCGCTCCATCAGGTGTTCGTCGATCCGGGCGCGCTCTTCGATCAGTTGCTTCACACGCAGGTGTGCAGCGACGCGCGCTCGCAGCTCGACGCCGAGAAAGGGCTTGGTGATGTAGTCACTGGCTCCCGCCGCGAACGCTTCCGATATGCTCTCGGCGTCGGTCTTGGCGGTGACCATCAGAACCGGCATCTCCAGTTCATTCCAGCGCTCGCGCACTCGGCGGCAGATCTCCACACCGCTGGTCTCCGGGAGCATCCAATCCAGCAGCAGGATATCGGGCATCGGAGACTGCTCGAGCCGCCGAAGAGCCTCCGCGCCGTCGCGGGCCAGGAAGACCTGGTAGCCGACACGGGCGAGGAGTGTCTCCAGGAGACCCGCGGCGGAAGCGTCGTCTTCCACGACGAGGACACGTGGCTGGCGAGGAGGGTGGGAAGGAGGAGATTCGAGGTCGAGCCCTGCGATGCGGTGCATCACGTCAGCGGTTCGGGTTCGGCGAGGCGGCGCTCGAGGGAATGACGGTCCAGTCGCAAGAGGGAAACGAGCACGCCCGGCGCGAGCTCGCGGCGCTCGGTGGTGAAGACGCGGAAAACGCGGGCGGAATGGTACAGCTCATCCGAAACCCGCGGTAGGTCGATCCGTCCGGCACGGCCACTCTCCGTCAACCGTTGCGGCTCGGAACCCGGCTCGAGCAGCAGCAGGTCCAGCCCCATCATGCGCGGCTTTTCCGGGTAGTCGAGGAACACCTCGTCCGGCTGGAGCCCCAACTCACCCGCGAGACGATCCTCCAGCCGCCGGCGCAGCGCATCGTCATCATACCACCACCGCTGGAAGGGAAGATCGCGCAGCACGTCTCCCGAGATCTCCAGCGCACGCTTGGGAAGGCGTCGGTACCGGACAGCGGGTAGCCACTGGCTGGCAACGCGCGCCCCGCGCTCGCCCGCCGCCTGTGCCCGCATCTCGATCAGCGTGAGCAACCCTTCGTCCGTTCGGCCCACCAGGTCTTCGGCCGTCAGAATGCCCGCGTCCACCGACTCCCGCACCAACCGCAGGTAGAGTGCAGTCGCCGCCCGCACCGCGTGGTGCCAGTAGACGTTCCGGAACATCTGGTACTTGGCGAAGAGCAGCGACTCAAGCGCCGCCAGGCCCTTAGCGTGCACGCCAACCTCGAGCCGTCCGGTCTCGGGGTCACGTAACAGGGTGAGCGCGTGCAGGAGTCGGTCTACATCCACCACCCCGTAGGGCACGCCGCAGAACATGGCGTCGCGATTGAGGTACTCGATCTTGTCCAGATCGAGGCTCCCCGAGACCAGACCCTGCAGCGGAGAGTCCGACTCGCCCCGGATCAGGAGCTCAATCCGCTCAACTGCGCCTTCGCCCAGCTCCGCGAGAGCGTCCGCCAGCGCGGGGGCGCGCAGGAAGCGCCCGGAAAGCTGCTCGTGATGTTCCGGCACACGCTCAGGATCGAGCTCCTCGACCGCGTGAGAGAAGGGGTAGTGACCGATATCGTGGAGAAGCGCGGCATAGGGAACTAGCCGGAGGTCGTCCGCGGAGACCTGCTCGAGCTCACCACGCTCCGCGAGGATGCGAAGGGTGCGACGTGCGAGGTGATACACGCCCAGCGCGTGATCGAACCTCGTGTGGGTTGCCCCAGGATAGACCAGATGCGCCAGGCCAAGCTGGCGGATCTGGCGAAGCCGCTGGAACTCCGGGGTGTCGATGATCCGCACGGCCGTTCGGTCCACCCGGATCGTGTTCCAGAGCGGATCCCGAACGACCTCGAATTCGTCCGCGGAGGGCGGCAGGGCGCGATGCATGAATGGCCGGAGTCTAGGCGGGCTTCAGGAAGGTGTCAAGCAGCGGGGCGGGGAAACCGCGCCCAGGGACGGTTAGGACGTCAGCGGGTCAACTCTCAGCCGAGCTGTCGGCGGTCCGCTCCAGCACAAGCTCCAGCCATTCGATTCGCCTACCCGACATCGAGAGCACCTCCATGGAGCCGCCGGCGAACTCGATCCGGTCCCCTTCCTCAGCGATCCGCCCCAACATTCCCATCAGCATCCCTGCGGCCGTGGTGTATTCCTCCTGGGGAAGCTGCAGGCCGAACCGTTCGTTCAGGTCGCTGACCAGTGCCCGGCCGGAGACGATGATCCTCCCGTCCTCCTCCCGGATCTCCGCGAACAGCTCCTCGTGCTCGTCGGCAATCTCCCCCACGATCTGCTCGATCACGTCCTCGACCGTTACCACCCCCGCCGTACCGCCGTACTCGTCCAGGACGACCACGATGTGGGTTCCCTCGCGCTGCATTTCCCGCAGAAGATCTTCCAGGTCCTTGGTCTCGGGGACAAAGGGAACCGGACGGAGGATCTGACGTAATCCCGCGTCTCTCCGATCGCGCCGGGAGCGCCAGAAATCGCGGGCCAGCACCACGCCGATGATATGATCGACGGTCTGCTCGTACACCGGAAGCCGGGAATGTCCGGAGTCCAGGAAGGTGTCGGCAACCTCATCCATGGTCGCGGTGATGGGGACGGCGACCACCTCGGTCCGCGGCGTCATCACCTCGGCAGCCGTCGTCTCCGAAAGGTCGAACACCCCCCGGATCATCTCCGCCGGCTCCTCCGCCATGAGGCCGTGCTCCTGGGTCTTGCGAAGCAGCATCTCGATCTCCTCGGGCCGGTGCACACGCTCCGCCTCGTGGGGGGCACGCAGGCCCAGCATGCGGAGGAGCAGGTTCGCCGAGCCGTTGAGCACCACGATGAAGGGCGAGAAGATGCGCGAGAAGGCGATCAGCGGCCCCGCCGTCCAGATGCTCACGCGCTCCGGGAAGAGAATCGCCAATGACTTGGGCGCCAGCTCCCCCAGGACGATGTGCATGAAGGTGATGAGGGCGAACGCGATCGTCCCCGCCACGGTGTGCGTCGCCACCACGTCCCAAGGCTGCGGCAGTGGCGTGAAAGCCTGGATGAGCAGGCTGGCGATGGTGCTCTCCCCCACCCAGCCGAGGCCGAGGGAGGCGAGCGTGATACCTAGCTGTGTGCCGGATATGTAGTGATCGAGGTGACGAATGGCTCGCAGCGCCATCCGCGCGCCGGCGTTCCCCTTCGACGCCATCGCCTCGATTCGAGTCGTTCGGGCGCCAACCAGCGCGAACTCCGCCGCCACGAAAAAGCCGTTGGCGAGAACCAGGAAGACCGCAATGCCGAGACGGAGGAGAACCTCTTCGGTCGTAATGCCGGCACTTTCAGACTGTAAGGGCACGTCCGCTTCCGGTGGGAGCCCGAGTGGATCGAGGCCGGCCTGGACGCCTCCGGCGCCTGTCCGGCGGGACGTTCAACGTCTCAAATTCACGGATTGTGCCAATTACCGCCAGAACGGCAGTACTCTGACCCTCGTCATAGCCTCCTGCCAACCCCCTCACCGCCCCACCTCCCAGGCGACGTGCTCCAGCTCGGGAAGGATGAGTCGCTCCCAGGCAAGCCGCACGGCGCCCGGAGATCCTGGCACCGAGAAGACCACCACGCCACGATAGGTACCGGCCACCGCGCGCGATAGCATTGCGGCCGCACCCACCTGCTCGTAGCTGAGCATCCGGAAGAGCTCGCCGAACCCGGGCAGACTCTTCTCCAGCAAGGCGGACACCGCGTCGTAGGTGTTGTCGCGAGAGGAGATCCCGGTGCCTCCGTTCAGCACCACGACGCGCGAACGGCCGGCCAGCTCCTCCAATGCGGCGACCACCGCGGCAGGCTCGTCCGGGATTACCCGGTAGTCCGCGACGGAGTGTCCTGTGGCCTCGATCGAGGCGCGCAGGTACTGACCGTTCACGTCGGTGGACTCCGTGCGCGTGTCGCTGACCGTGATCACCGCGATGGGTACCGGCCCGCGAGCATGCGCCTTGCTCCTGTGGTCTTCGCTGCTGGTCGTCGTCATCTCGGTACGTGCCGCCCCGCGGTCTCAGGGTCCACCGGGACGATATCACTCCAGCGCTCGAGTCGCACGCGAAAGGAGCCGACTCTCCACTTCGGGAGTGCGCGATTTCGCGGGCGGCACAAGCAGAGCCGCCATGAGCTTCGACGCACTGATCCTCGAATCCGTAGTGTGGGTGTTGTCGCGCGAGCACCCGGCTCCGCCCTGGCACCTGCTGGTCTACGCCCAGCGAAACGCACCTCACAACGAGCTACACGTGTGGCTACACCGCCGCGCGCCTGGGCACGGTGCGCGCGGTGTCTTCCGGCGCTTCTGGAAGGTGGGGTCGGTGCGCTGGTGTGTCGAGGTCGACAGCGGAGAGGGTTTTCCCCGCGCCGCATCCCGGGCGACGCGCATCCGCTTCAGCTCGCCCCATGGCACGGTGCTCTGGGCGGAGGACCCTGAAGGTCGAGGCCTCGGCGACCTTTCCGATGCGGACCTCCACCGGCTGCTGAGGACGGGCAGGCCGGACCAGGCCGCCGGGCCGCGTGCCCATCCCAGGAGGCTCTCATGATGCTCATGACCACGCGAGGTCGCCTTCCCTGGCGCGCCAGCGCAAAGTGCTGGCCCACACTCCTGCTCCTGGCGGCGCTGGCCGCGTGCGAGGACGGGGCAGGGGCCGTGGAGGTGGTGCGCGAGCTGGAGGCGGCACGCGGCGGCTGCACCCTCGAGGGCCTCCGCGCCAGCAACGAGGAGTGTGTGCAGGCGATGGAGCGCTACGCCGGCATGACCGCCGACCTCATCGACACTTACATCGGCGGCGTGCGCACGCTGGACATGGCGCTCGAGCGCATGCCACCGATGCACTTCGACACCGCCGGTCTGGGATATGCGCTCAGCCCGGAATACCGGCTCGGCGATCCGGCCGGAGTGGGCGCGAACCCGCGGCTGGAGTGGCGGAGCACCAGCCTGAATCGCTCGAGCGCACGACAGTCGACACTCCGTCCGGGAGAGGCTCGGGCTTCGCACAGCCGCCCCCCGCGCTCGCGGCGGGGGCCGTTCGGGTTCGACGCCTACCGGGGGTGGCCGCTGTCCGGCTCGCGCTTCGAGCGGGGCTTCCGCGGAGAGCACGGGTGGCGCGGCCGGCCTGGCAGGGATGCATTCGGGCCGGGGTACTACGGAAGGGGGTGGCTCCCGGCGTATGACTTCGATCGTCATCTCGATCGCTACAGCGACCGGTACGATCCCCATTGGTTCGAATGGCGAGCGTCCCCGTATGCCCTCAACGGGTACGGAGCTTTCGACGGCTGGTATGGGTACGGGGGATTCGGCGGGGACCGCTACGGTTGGTTCGGATACGATCCGTACGACTACGGCATATATCCGCCTGACCCGTACGGCTATGGCCCATATGGCTATGCGCCCTATGGCTATGCCCCGTACGGGTATGCCGAGCCGGGGTACGACCCGCGCCCGGGGGCGGATCCCTACGACGATGGATTTGGCTACCGGGAGGACTACGCTGAGAGCTACGACCGGAGGTACGATGATATCACCGGGGAGGAGGTGCGGACGCCCGCGGAAGACTGGGGATATCTTCCGGAAGGCCGCGGAACCGACACCTCCACCCCGCAGGATGAGCGTGTCTCAGCACCGGCCGCTGCTCCGGGCCGCCCGGCACCGCATCGTCCCGGGTTCCTCCTCCCGCCCGAGGAGAGGCTCCGCCGTCCCTGGATCGAGGACTGAGGCCGATACGCCTCCGGGGGGACGAGGACGATGTGCCTGATCGTCTTCGCCCTGGAGGCGCGCGCGGACCTGCCGCTGGTGATCGCCGCCAATCGGGACGAGTACTATACCCGGCCGACCGCCCCGGCGGCGCCGTGGCCGGACGCTCCCCACGTGATCGCCGGCCGCGACCTGCAGGCCGGCGGAACGTGGCTGGGGATCACCACCCGTGGGCGCTGGGCAGCCGTCACCAACTTCCGGGAGCCCCAGCAGCAGCGGCGCGACGCCCCGTCACGTGGGCGCCTGGTCGCCGACTTCCTGCTCGGCGATCTCTCCCCCGCCGAATACCTGGAAGCTATTCGGCCGCGGGCCCACGAATACGTCGGCTTCAACCTGCTGGTGGGCGAGCTCGCCTCCGTCCGCTGGTTCTCCAACCGGGGTGAAGGGCATCCCCTGAACGGCGCCGAGCTACCCCCCGGCGTCTACGGCCTGAGCAATCATCTGCTCGACACCCCCTGGCCCAAGGTCGTGGAGGGAAAGCGCGACCTGGAGGAAGCGCTGGCCGCCGGCGCCGGCCCCGACGAGCTCATGCAGATCCTGCTCGACCGCACGCTTGCCGCGGAAGCTGACCTCCCGCAGACCGGAGTTCCCCGTGACCTGGAGCGCGCACTCTCCGCCCGATTCATCGCCGGCGTGGACTACGGAACCCGTTGCTCCACGGTGATCCGTGTAGATCGCGACGGCCACGTTCTCCTGCTGGAACGCTCGTTTTTGCCTCCCGATGAGCTCGAGCTGGTCCGCCACGAATTCGAGCTCACCGCCTGACCACATATTTCGCGTCCATCCCTTGTGCCCCACAACAATGTCCCGCAACTGGGACATAATGTCTCATTGCGGAGCGCCGTCGGGACGCATCCCTGCCTCTTGTAGATCAGCTAAGTGCTTTCGCATCAAGATGTTGCCGCACATGGTCGCCAAGCGCTCCGAAAGCGGCATGCTTCCCGCTTAGATCCGCGTGCAGGATACAGAGCGCTCCCGCCTGCGGCGGGGCGCGGGTGATCCGGAGATCGCCCCCCGAGTCCGAGAATGCCGACGCGACCCCTGTCAATCGGAGGAGTGGCAGGCACGGCTGAGGACGAGGGGGGCGAATCTCTTTCTGGCGTAGCATCTGCGTTGGGAGCGGGGATCCGCGTCGATTCACCCGCGCCCGAGCATAGATGCGCCGCTCACGACCTTCCGGCGGCCTGGTCGCCGCCGTGATCACCTTCGGCCTGACGGGAGCGGCCTGGGGATTGGACGGACGCCGACGATCCAGGCGGGCCGCCCTGGTCCACCGGACCATGGTTGAGCTGCTGCTCAACACCCTCTGCGCCGGTGATTCCGATACCGCCCATCATTCCCGCCGCGTCGCTGATCTCACCGACGTCCTCGCCCGCACCTTCCGCCTGAACCGCGAAGCCCGGGCTCGGTTACGCGTCGGCGCGCTGCTCCACGACCTCGGCAAACTGGACGGCGAGGTCGCTCCTCTGGTGCAGAGCGATCAGCGGCTGGACGATCGCGAACGGAGGGTGGTGCGGCGCCACACCCTCGAGAGTGCCGACATCCTGCAGCCGCTCGAGTCGATCCACCCGGGCATCTCCCTGATCGTCGAATCCCACCACGAACACTGGGACGGCTCGGGCTATCCCCAGGGACTGGCCAGCGCGCAGATCCCGCTCGAGAGCCGCATCATCAGTGTCGCAGACGTATTCGACGCGCTGACGCAGTCGCGGAGCTACCATGCGCCCGTGCAGGCCGATGAGGCGCTGGCGAAGCTCCGTGCGGAAGCCGGCACCACCTTCGACCCGCAGGTGGTCGCCCGCCTGCATCGGCCCGAAGTCTGGAAGGCGTGGCTGGAAATCGCCCACGAGGGGCGGGCAGAGGAACAGCTAGTGGCGACGGGTAGCTATCGGATCACTCGGCCGATCCGATCCCAGCGCGCGGCGGTGATGAAGCGCGGGAAAGGCCGATCGAGCGAGCGATCCACCGAGAAGTAGATGAACATCGCCTTACCCCGGATCACGTCGCGCGGAATGAAGCCGACGTAGCGCGAGTCCAGCGACTCGTCCCGGTTGTCGCCCAGCAGCAGAAAGGAGTCCGGAGGGACAATCAGCGGTCCCCAGTTGTCTCGGGTCGGGCGATAGGTTTCCGGATCAACCGTATCCGGCAGGTACTTCAGGTGCCAGGCGTACCCCGTAGGCCCACTGCGATCGATCGGCTGATCGGGTAGGTAGGTCGGTTCGATGTAGGGCTCCTCCAGCGGCTCCCCGTTACGGTAGACGACTCGATCAATCATCTGAATCGTATCGCCCGGCTCCCCGATCACCCTCTTCACCACGTCGATGACCGGGTCGTTGTAGTCCGGTCGAAAGACCACGACGTCCCCGTGCTGGGGTTCGCGAATAGCCGGTATTCTCAGGGAGGTGAAGGGAATGTGCGCACCGTAGATGGCGTTGTTTGCCATCAGGTAGTCGCCGATCAGGAGAGTGTCCTCCATGCTCCCCGACGGGATGGTATATGCCTGAATGAGGAAGGTACGGATGAAGAGGAAGAGAACGACGGCGATGAGCAAGGACTTCGCCCACTCGAGCAGCTCGTTCTTGCTCTTAGCAGCTTCGGCGTTGCGGCCGTTGCGCGCTTCCTCTCGTGTGTCCGCTTTCCGTACGGCGGATTCCTTCACTCGTCATCTCCTCGATGAGGCCCGCCGCTCCGGAACACCCGGAGCGGCCCTCGCCTCCCTCCCGTAGTCTCTTGCGGCGCCGATTCAGGCCGTGGCGGCAGGCGCATCGACGGTACCCTCGAATGCCGTCGTGGGTCCCGCTCCCTGCTGAGAGGTCATGAAGCCGGTCTCGTCAGCCGAAATAGTCAGGCTCGTTACCGGGTTTCCACTTGATGTTGCAGCCGATGGACGGGATCTGCTCGGTCGGGACGGGCTCCCCTGCCAGTGCGGCTTCAATCGCGGCGCGGAGGTCGCTCCCGGTGACGGGGATGTCGTTGCCCGGCCGGCTGGAGTCGAGCTGACCTCGGTAGATCAGCTTACGCTCCTGATCGAACAGGAAGAAGTCGGGCGTGCATGCGGCGCGATACGAGCGCGCCACCGACTGAGTTGCATCCAGCAGATACGGGAAGGTGTATCCAGCCTCCTCGGCTTCCTTTCGCATCCCCTCCGGTCCGTCCTGCGGATACCGCTCCAGATCGTTCGGCATGATGCCGACCATCGCCAGCCCACGATCGGCGTAATCGCGTCCGATACGCGCGATCTCGCCGCGCACGTGACGCACGAACGGGCAATGGGGGCAGATGAACGCCACGAGGAGCAGCGGACTCTGCCAGAAATCGTCGATACACACGAGTTTGCCCTCCAGGTCGGGGAGGGCAAAGTGGGGAGCCGGAGTACCCAGCTCCAGCATGGTAGACTCGGTAGCAGCCATGTCTCGTTCGCTGGTTAGCGTTGCACCGGCGGCCAGACCCAACCGCCGGTGCACGCCCTCCCGGGCTCAGCGGCCCGTCTCGGACAGCTCGCGGTAGTAGCGCTCGACCAACTCCCGGTATGCTGGAGGCACCTCTCCGGAGCCGGAGAGGAAGAGCTTGCGGGTCTCCTCCCCCTCGATCGTCTGCCGCAGCTCGAACTCGAACTCCTTCACCCGCTCGACGATGGCGGCCTGGATGTGCTCCAGCTCCTCCCAGTCGGCGTACACCCGCTGGTCATCCAGACGGGCAAGCTCGGCGATAGCGCGATCCAGATCTTCGGTACTCACGCCCAGTTCCGCAAGCTCTCGCCGCAGCTCGCGAGCTTCCTGCAGGCGCTGTGCGGTCTCGGCGCGAAGCTGACGAATTGCCTCCGGATCGGGCGAACCGGGCCGCGGGCCCCCGTTGGACCAACCGGTGCCGGGACTGCCGAACCCCAACCCGCTGGGACCCTCGCCGAGGCGCCGCCCGGCTTCGCCGTACTCGTCTCCCTCCCCCGCTCCCTGCCCAGCGCGCCCGCCCTGGCCCTCCTCACCGGCCTGTCCCTGACCCTGCTGGCCCTGACCCCGCGCCTGAGCATCTCCCGGCTGGCCCTGCTGATCACCCTGTCCTTGCTGGCCCGCCTCTCCCTGCTGTCCACCCTGTCCCTGCTGACCCTCGCGTCCCTGCCCGGGCTGACCCTGCTGTCCCCCCTGGCCCGACGGGTCCGTCTGACCGTTCTGAGCCTGAGCACCCTCCCCTTGGCCCGGCTGCCGGCCTCCTGGCCGGTCACCGAGCCGCCCGCTGGGCTGGGTTCCGCCCTGCTCACCGCCCTGCTCACCTCCTGCCTGAGGCTGGCCGCTCTGGCCGTCCTGACCGCCCTGGCGATTCGACATCTGTGTGCCCATCGCCTGCCGCGTCCGCTCCCGCATCGATTGCAGGCCGCGCACGAGGTCGCGGGCACGATCCAGGGACTCCTGAGCCCGCGAATCCTCCGGGGTGCGGAAGGAGCGACTCGCTTCCTCCGTGAGACGTTGCAGCTCTTCGAGGCCCTCGCCGATGTGCTCCTCGAGCTGGCGCACGTACTCAGATGGGGCGTTCGGCTGGGTGGCCGCCCGCGAAGCACGGATGGCCTCCGAAAGCCGGTTCCGCCGGGCCGATTCGGCGGCCGCCTGCAGGCGCCGCGAAGCGTCCGGCTGGTCGCTGCGTGTCTCGGCCGCCAGCGCCTCCAGATCTCGCTGGAGATCGTCCACCGCCTGCGCCTGCTGCTCCTTCCGCTCCGCGAGACGCCGGCCCTCGTTCAGCCGGTCAGGGGAGTCGGGAAGGTTCTGCATCTGCTCGCGGATCTCGCGCCCTTCCTCCGCAAGGCGACGCGCCTCCTCGGCAATCTGCTCCGCTTCGCTCCTCGCTCCCTCGACCTGGCTACGGTTGAGCCTGCGGGTGGCCTCGCGCAGGCGATCTAGCGCCTCACGGCTCGCCCCGGCGTTGCCACTCCGCCCATCGGCAGCGGCCCGACGCATCGCCTCGGCGGCCTGACGGAGCTGGCGTGCTGTCTCGGCCAGATCCGGCCGGGACTGTTCGCGGGAGAGGCGCTCCAGCCTGCGCGCCGCCTCTTCCGTTTCGTCAGCCAGAGCGCGCTGATTTGCGGCCGCGTTGCCGTTGCGGATCTGGTTCGTCATCGCCTGCCGAAGCCGCTCGTTCTCGCGCTCCAGCCTGCGGGCGAGCTCACGCACCCTCGCCGCCGTCTCGTCGATCTCGGCGCGCGCGGCCGAGCTCTGGTCCCCGCCACGGCGCACGGTCTCGTACTGGTTCTGCAGCTGGTCCAGCTCGAGCCCGAAGAGGTCGGCGAGATCTTGTGCGGTGGCGCCGCCGCCACCACCACCGCCACCCTGCGCCCCCATACGCACCTGCACCTCCCGGTAAGCCGCCTCGGCACGCTGCAGGTGCAGTAACGCCCGCTGCTCCGGCGGCAACGCATCCGGCGCCGAAAGGTCACGCAGCCGATCGACTGCTTCCGCCATCTCGGCCGCGGCCATCGGCAACGCGCGGGTGATCACCTGGAAGGCGGTATCTCGTGCCACCCCCCGGTTGGCGAGGCGCTGAGCCAGGGTGAGCGCCTGCTCCTGCAGCTTCTCCTGCGCAAGAGAGAGCGTCACCAGGTTTTCGCGGTACTCCTCGTCGCTGTATCGCTCGCGATCCCGCACCATGTTGAAGGTCGCCGCGATCAGCTCGCGCTGCCGTTGGGAGAGCTCTCCGCCGGCGTCCGGATCGCCCTGCCCGCTCCCACCGCCTCCACCGCCGCCCGAGTCGGCCTGACGATAGTTCCGGCTAAACGGCCGCACCTCCACGAAGTAGATATCGCTGGTGACCGCTTCACGCTGGCCGGGGCCGACGTCCGTAGCGCGGGCGTAGTAGGAGATGAAGTCGCCCGGCTGCAGATCCATCTCCTCGAGGTAGATGGTGTGACCGGCGATCACCTCGGAGAGCGTACCGCCCCCGTACAGCGGCACCTTCTGCTCCGGTCCACCGTTGACGGAGTAGACGAGCTCCAGCGAGCGGATCCCGTAGTCGTCCTGCGCCCGAGCCTCCAGGAAGACCTCATCGACGGAGGTCACGTGCGTGTCGCGCCCTGGCTTCGAGAACTCCACGGTCGGAGCGAGATCGTCCAGGACGTCGATCAGGTACTGTGGCGATCCGGGAGTGGCACCGGTCGCGGCGGTCTGCAGCTCGAGGTGGTAGAGGCCGGACTCGCTCACCCGGAACGCCCCCGTGAGGACGCCCGCGCTGTCTCGCTGCAATTGAACGGACCGCCCGTCGCTCAACACCACCCGCCCGCTGTCGACCGGCAGGGTGGGAGTGGCGCGCAACCTCACCGTCGTTCCCGCGGGGGCCGCAATGTCGCCACCGTCCTGAATGATGCGGGGCTCGAGGCCGGTGTACTCGGGGAAATGAAGCTCCAGATCGATCCGCTCCACGTAGGGCAGATCCAGGACGGAGACGCGGAATGCGGGTGAGCGGACCGCGCCCGCCTGCACGTAGTACTCGGCGGCGCCCTCCAGGTCGAACAGACGAACCTCGTACCCGGTCCCCTCCGGAGACGGCAGCATGGGGACGCGGCGAAGGATGGAATCTCCCTCAAACCGCACCACAACGTCCACCTGCTCCGAGGTGAAGCCGGACAGGACAGCCGAAATTGGCAGATCCGCCCCGCGGGCGACGCTGGTATCCCCGGGCTGGACGAGCACCCGGTAGGAGGTCGCGGCCGCTTCGGCGCTCCGCAGCGGCAGAAAGATCGCCCGGGCTCCGAAGCGCACGAAATCGGGGCCCAGCAGGAAGAGGATGAGTCCGGCGACGACCACGCCACCCAGCGCTCCCGACGCGCGGCGCAGCGCCCTACTTTCGATCCTCACACCTCCCTGTACCTGTCGGCACCGCTGCAGCGCCGTCTCGATGGTGCGACGGGCCAGGGCCGGAGACAGAGCGGACTCCGGCTCGCTCGCGCTCAGCGCGCTGATCAGCGACGACCGCAGCGAGGGCTCGTGCTCTTCGATGTACAGCGCCACCTGCTCGTCGCTGACCCGACGACGGAGCGGGAGGAGGAGGAAGCGGAACAGCAGCGCCACCACAGCCACCGCCAGGACGATTCGCGCAGTCAGCACCGCGGCGGGCGAGAAGCCCATGCGGTCGACCATGAACGCGCTGATGAGGAAGATCCCCAGCGCGGCGGCCAGCATGATCGCCGCGCCGCGCAGGGCGATCTTCATCCGCCAGCGGCGCCGGACCTGATGGACGATGCGGACCAGCTCCGCGTGGCCCGACCATTCTGTAGCTCGACGATCCATGAGGACCCCCTATCCCCTCGTTGGGGTAGCGCCGCGGTAGAACCGGTTCGAGACGACCGACTCGGCCGCGAGGATCAAGAAGGCAATCACCAGGAGGTACCACCAGGCGCTCTGCTGGCGCTCGCGCTCCTGCAGCGTCAGCGGTACCGCATCGGAGGTGGCCAGCGGATCGACCGCCTCCCCGGCCACGGCGGCGACCAGCTCTTTCGGGTCGAAGGATTCCATCCCTGCCTCTGCCGGGTCAACGTTGACGCCGACCACGGCATTGCGGTCTCCCGTGCGCTGATCGCGCAACTCATAGAACCCGGGCTGCTCGAGGGCGAGGGGGCGCGAGCCGTCGATCGGGAGGCGCTCGCCACCCGGGGTGAGCGCCAGCGTGTACGGCTCGGCTTGCGGATCCATCGCACCCGGATCGAACGGGTCGCCCACCATCTGCCAGGCCGCCGCGGGTGAGTAGCCGGCGGCGTACTTCACCAACTGATGAACGAACGGCAAGAACACCGGCTGTAGCGCCAGGTTGTTCCACCGGCTGTCCATCGTGCTGCTCCAGACCAACACGCGGCCCTTGCCCACCCGCTGCTCGGTGAGCGCCGCTCCGCCATCGCCGAAGCGCGCGAGAACACGAGCCCCTTCGGGAAGGGCCCGGTACTGGAAGACTCGCGCCGCGGTGAAGTCGCCGCTGCGGGGGGCGCTGAACGGCTCGAAGACCGGGTGCCCGAGATCGACGAAGCCGAGCGTCGTCCCGCCCTCTCCGGAGTGATCCACCGTTC
Source organism: Longimicrobiaceae bacterium (assembly GCA_036375715.1). Lineage (NCBI taxonomy): Bacteria > Pseudomonadati > Gemmatimonadota > Longimicrobiia > Longimicrobiales > Longimicrobiaceae > Longimicrobiaceae bacterium. The sequence goes on from DASVBS010000081.1 coordinate 167,862, forward strand.
GCCCCAGGCTGGGAATCACCCCATCCCACTGGCCCAGGCTGTTGTCGCCGGCGATGGAGATCAGCCCAGCACCACCTTCGACGCGCGCGCGCAACCGGCGTCCGACCTCTCCGTCCGGCAGAGCGGTCTGGTTGAAGATCATCACCGGGAACTCTTCCAGGTCGGCGGCAGAGAGGCGCGCCACGTTGCGGGTTTCCACGCGGAAACCCGGAGAGTCGCCCTGCTGGAGTGCGCGCTCGAGGTAGAAGCTCGCCCGAGGAGGCGTCCCCGGTCCCTCCACGATAAGCGCTCCCACCCGCTGGTCCGCGGCGAGCACGAAATGGAAGGTGTTATCCACCGCCAGATCGTCCTCGGCGAGGCGCACGCGACCCCGTATCGGGCGGTCGGCGGGCAGCGTCAGCGGGTCGAACGTGACGCTGGCGCTCGACCCCGAGAAGGAGACCTGTCGCGTCTCGACGGGCCGTCCGTCCACCTCCATGACCACCGGAACCGGGCCCGTAGGCGCCTCTCCGTGCGACACCAGCCGAGCGGTGATGGCGGCGCGCTCGTGGCCTTCCGTGTTCATCCGCTCGATTGACGCCCCTGCCACCGACAGGTTCTCACCCTCTCCTTCGGCCACGCTGACGGGAGTCACCCGGGTCCCCGGCGGCAACTGGATCGATCCGATCTCCGCCGCGTCCGCATCCCAGCCACGGCGCTGGAAATCGGAAATCAGCACCACCTCGCGCCGGGGCAGGGGCGATCCCGCGAGAATGCGCTGGGCATAGCGCAGTCCGGGTGCGTAGCGCGTGCTCCGTGGGCCGGGTTCGACCCCTCGCAACGCCGCGAGCAGCTCCCCCCGCTCCATCGTGGTGGGGCTCCCCGCCTCGGCCTGCGTATCGAAAAAGAGCAGTGTGCCGCGATCGCTCGATCCCAACCCGCCGATTGCCTCCTCAGCCGCGTCGATGGCGCGTTGCCAGCGATCGCCGAAGCCCATGCTGTAGGAGCGGTCCAGCAGGATCACGAGCTCCCTGCCACCGGTGGCCCTCGGCAGGAACCCCGCGCCGTCGCGGTGCACGAAGGGGCGCGAGAAGGCGAAGACGAGCAGCGCCAGCCCCAACAGGCGGAGAAGCAGGAGCGGCCAGCGATGAATCGTGCGGCGCGAGGTCGAGCGATGCGGTACCTGGCGAATGAACATCAACGACGGGAAGGCGATGGCCGTCCGCGTCTGCTTCCTGGTCAGGTGCAGCAGCACGGGGATCGCGAGAGCCGCAAGCCCCGCCAGAAAGGCCGGTACGAGAAAGGTCAGGGACATCAGCGAACCCGATTCAAGCGCTCACGCGCCGAGAGGAAGGCAAACAGCGCGTGGTCCAGCGGCATTCCGGTGTTGAACATGGCGTAATCCACACGGCTCTCCGTGAACTTGCGAGAGAGCGTCGCGATGTGGTCGCGGACCAGCTGCCGGTAGCGATCGCGCAGCGCCTGCGGAACGACGGGGATCCGCTCTCCCGTCTCAATCTCCTCGAAGTTCGTGGCCTCGTCGAAGGGGAAGTCGAGCTCGGTCGGGTCCAGCAGGTGAAACACGATGAGGTCGTGGCCGCGCCCACGCAGCGGCTTCACCGCGTCGAGCACCGCTTCGGGAGGCTCGTACAGATCGGAGATCAGAACCGTGAGACCGCGCCGCCGCAGCCGATCGGCGATCCGCAGCAGGGGCGGAGCGAGCTTGCCGCGGCCCGTTCCCGGCTTCAGCCGGTCGAGCGTATGCAGGATGACGTCGCGGTGACGCGCCGAGGGCGGCACGTACTCCACCACGTCTTCATCGAAGACCGCCAGACCCACCCGGTCGCGCTGCTCACGGGCGAAATAGGTCAGGCAGGCCGCGAGGTACCGCGCGTAGTCGAACTTCGGCACACCCGTCCCGACGTAGCTCATCGAACGGGAGCCGTCGAGCAGAACCACGAAGTTGGAGTTCGTGTCCGCCTCGAACTCCTTGACGAAGTAGCGATCGGTCCGCGCGTACAGCCGCCAGTCCACGCGGCGAATGTCGTCCCCCGGCATGTACGCCCGATGCTCCGCGAAATCGAGCGACAACCCCAGATACGGCGACCGATGCAGCCCGTTGATGAAGCCATCCACCACCGTCCGGGCCAGCAACTCGAGGTTGCTGATCCGGGCGAGAACCTTGGGATCGAGGAAGGCGCTGGGGGCAGTTGCGGGCATCGACGCGTATAAATTCTGAATTCTGAATTCTGAATTTTGAATTGCTCCAATTACGAATTACGAATTACCAACGGCGCACAACATGAAAATTCAACCCAGGGCGGCAGGGCGCGCTACCCAATTCAAAATTCATAATTCAAAATTCAAAATTGACGCTCGTGATTCGCAATTCGTAATTCGAGGGTCACTGCATGCCCGATTTCGGCGTGGGCACCGCTTCCAGTAGTTGGTCGATGATCTGGTCGCGGGTGATGCGTTCCGATTCAGCGTGGAAGTTCGTCAGTATGCGGTGGCGCAGGACGGGGTGCGCCAGGGCGCGGATGTCGTTGAACTCCACGTGCGGGCGGCCGTCGGTCAGGGCCCGGGCCTTGGATCCCAGGATGAGGTACTGGGCGGCGCGGACCGAAGCCCCGAACTGCACCCACTCCTTGATGAAGGGGTACGTGGCCCCGTCTCCCTCCGGCCGGGTCGCCCGCACCAGCGACAGCGCGTAGCGCAGCACCGCGTCCGGCACCGGCACCTTCCGCACGAGCCGCTGGAAGGCCACGATGTCGGGCCCGGTGATGACGTGCTCAAAACGGTAGTCCTGCACCGCCGTGGTCGAGCGCACGACCTCCAGCTCGTCCTGCACTGGCGGGTGCTCGATCACGATCATGAACATGAAGCGGTCGAGCTGCGCCTCGGGCAGCGGGTAGGTGCCCTCGAGCTCGATCGGGTTCTGCGTGGCAAACACGAAGAAGGGCTCCTCGAGCTCGTAGGTCCGGCCCTGAATCGTGACCCGGTGCTCCTGCATTGCCTCCAGCAGCGCTGATTGCGTCTTCGGCGGGGTCCTGTTGATCTCGTCCGCCAGCACGATGTTGGCGAAGATGGGCCCCGGGGCGAAGACCATCTGGCGGTACCCTGTCGACGGGTCCTCCTGGATGATGTCGGTGCCCGTGATGTCCGAAGGCATCAGGTCGGGCGTGAACTGGATCCGGGAGAACTTCAGGTTCAGCACCTGGGCCAGTGAATGCACCAGGAGCGTCTTGGCGAGCCCCGGCACACCCAGGAGCAGGGAGTTCCCGCCCACGAAGAGCGTGAGCAGCAACTGATCGATGACTTCTTCCTGGCCGACGATCACCTTGCGCAGCTCTCCCAGGATTCGGTCCCGCCCCTCTTTCAGCCGCTCGGCTAGCTGGAGATCGTCCTCGTTCTCGTCGCGAACGACTGCCGTGTGAATCGTAGACGCCAAAATGCCTCGCTCGTTGAATGCCCAGTGAGAGTGGAATCCGGCTTCAGTGCGTCATCGCGTACATGATGTAGTTCACACCCAGCTTGTAGGCTTCGTTCGAGACGTCCACCGGAAGCCAGCCGGTGTCGGAGAACTCCCAGTAGTCGCCGATGTCGTTGTTGTAGTTCACCACCACGAGCAGCCGCCCTCGGGGGTCGTTGTCCTCGAAGATGCCGTAGTACACGGGGGTGAAGCGGCGGTACGTCGGGGGCGCCAGGTCAAGCGCCTCGATCGTGAAAAACGAGTTGAAGATCGGGTGACTGACCTCGAGCTCGATCAGTTGAGCGCCGGGAAGCACACGCCGGATCTCCCGCTCGAAATTGTAGATGTCCCCGCCGCGGAAATCGTCGACGATCAGGAAACCGCCCTTCAATAGCCACGCCCGCAGGGCAGCGGCCTGCTCATCCGACTGCGTCCAGAATCCTGCCTCACACAGGTAGGCCAGCGGATACTTGGTGAGCTCCGGGTCGTCGACCGCGAAGATGTTGCTGCCATCGGTGCGCGGCGCGAGCAGCGTGGCGAATTCCAGGATGCGCATCAGGTTGCGCTCGGCGCGGGGATAGTCGTGCGCCCACGGCGGCGTGTATCCCATCCCCGGTCCGGCTGCGTCGAAGCGGAGGCGGACGAAAGTGAAGCGGCCGTCGTAAGGCGTCTGGCGCTCCTGCAACGCCTCGCCCTCCGCGCTCGAGCCGGGTTCGGCCGGCGCGCCCTCACCTCGCACGGCGCCCCCTCCGAAGAGAGCCGCACTCGCGAGGAGCAACCCCAGCCGACCGAGGCCGGGCATCAGGTGCCTCCCGGCTGACTGAGCTCCAGCAGGAGCTCCTGGGCACGCTCGAAAGCAGGCGCCGCCTCCAGTGCGCGGAGTACCTGCCTCCGCGCCTCCTGTCGGTCTCCGGCATCGCGCAACCCCACGGCGAGCTGGTAGAGCGCCTCGGCGCGATCCACCGGGTTCAGCGCCACCACCGCTCTACGCTCCCGCACGACGCCCTCCGCCTCACCCGCCCGAGCGTAGGCCTCCGCCAGGCGACGGTGATGCTCGATCTCGTAGGGGAAGATGTACATGACCCGCTCGAGAGCGGCCGTCAGCACTGCGTCTTCTCCCCGCGCCTCGGCCAGCTCGGCGAGCTTCAGGTTCGCCTCGTAGGCGTTCTCGTCGATCGCGGCCACCCGCTCGAGCGACTCGATCGCGGCCGCGGTGTCGCCTCGCTCGAGCTGTGTCGCGGCGAGAACGGAGTAGGCTGCCGCGTCCGCGCCGTCGAAGAGCCCGATGACCTGGGTGAGCCGCCGCTCCGCCTCATCGTACTTCTTTTCGCTGGCCAGTCGCCGCGCCTCTCCCATCGCCGTGCGATACTCCTGGACCCGCGCCGGGGGGTACTTGGCGCGCAGCCACTGGTCGAACTGTCTGTCGATCTGCTCCGGCTCGGCCCCCAGCACCCGCCGTAGCACCTCGGCGTTGCCGCGCCCCTCGCCGTATTCTCGCAGCATCCGCTGGACCGCCGGGAATCCTTGCGTCTCCACGATCCACTCGATGGCCAACGACGCGGCGTGATAGGCGAGGCCCAGGTGCTGCGGCGTGGGCGGACGGGTGAAGCCTTCGTTCAGGCGGCTCAGCGGCGGGATGTCGCCCGCGTCGTAGGCCATCAGGAACTCCGCCGTGGTCTCGCTCCCCCACCCCCGCCTGGCGCGACGCTCCTCGAATACGGAGAGCCCCTCCGTGAACCAGCGCGGAACCCGGTTGTTGCTGAGCCCGAGAGCGATCGTGTGCGCGAGCTCGTGCCAGAGCGTGGAGCCCCAGTTGAGCTGCCCGGCTGGCCGCGCCGCGGGCGAGTTCAGCGCGAGCACATTTCCGAACGCGACGCCGAGCGCCCCCAACCCCGTGAGGCCCACCGTGCGTACGGAGAAGTCCGCGTGGCGCGGATAGACCTCAACTCGCACGGGGGTCGGCGGCTCATAGCCGTACCGCCGCGCCAGCGAATCGTAGGCCTCTTCCGCCAACTCCGAGAAATAGGGGAAGAGCAGCCCCGCCTCGTCGCCGTGCAGCATGTAGACGAAGCGCGGCGAGGTGCGCAGCTCGTAGTTGGAGTAGGTATCGAGCAGGTCGAGGGTGTTGTAGATCCAGACGTTGTACGGGTCGCCCGCGAAGGATCGCTCCAGGCTTGCCTTCGCCTCTTCGACCCGGCCGAGGCGAAGCTGGTTCAGCCCCAGCGCGCCATAGCCTGCCCACGATTCGGAATCGGTCTCGACCGCGAGCTGCGCCAGCCGTTCGGCCTCCGCGTACCGCCGCACCTGGGCTGCGACCTCCGCCACGGTCACGTAGAAATCGCCGTAGGTCGGGTTCAGCCCGAGCACGCGATCGCGCACCTCGTTGAACCCCCTTTCATCACCCTGCAGAAAACGGATGGTCCCGAGCAGGGAAAGCGCGTCGAGCGAGTTGCGGTTGACCGCCAGCGCCTGCTGGAGCTCCGCCTCCGCCTCCGGCATGTTCTCCGCTTCCAGCTTCAGGCGGGCGAGCAGGATCCGCGCGGGCACGTACTGGTAGTTGATCTCGAGGCTCTTGCTGGCCAGCTCGAAAGCTTCCGCCTGATCCCCGTCGAAGTGCTTCGCCCGGGCCAATCCGACCAGCGCGCGCGGGTGCACGGGGTTGATGGCGAGGACCTCCTGGAAAGCCTCGTGCGCCTGCGGGCTGTCGTACTTGTCGATGAACATTTCGCCCATCAGCAGGCGCGGCTCGAGCGCGTTCGGCTCCAGCGCGATCGCTTCGTCGTAGGCCTTGACCGCATCCTGGAAGAGCTCGGGGTTGCGCAGGCCCAGGTAACGCACCGCCGTGCCCACCGCCGTCAGGTCCGCGGGGGAGAGGTTGTCGGACTGGTTGTAGACGTCGATGAAGCGGTCAAAGCGGCGCATCGCCTCTTCCCGCTGGCCGCTGTCGAACTGCAGGATGGCGAGGTTGAGCTCCGCGGTGAGGGAGTCCGGGTCCCCCGTCTGCATCGCCCGCTCGAACTCCGCCCGCGCCTCGTCGCGGCGGCCGAGCTCGAGCAGGATGCGGCCGCGGTGCACGGGCAGCCCTTCCGCCGCGGCCAGCGCCTCGTCGTAGTGACCGATCGAGGCGAGGGACTCGACCAGCAGGATCCGCGTGTCCCGATCGTTCGGGGTCGCCTGGAGGACTCTGCGGCCGAGCTCGATAGCCTCGGCGTAGCGGCCGGCCAGGAACGAGGAGCGCACGTCGTCCGGAATGACGTCGTCCTGCGCGCAGGCGAGCTGCGGCAAGGCGAGAGCGAGGATCATCAACCCCGCCCAGAAGATGGCAGGTCGTCTCATTTGGTCCCCTCCCTCTCGCGGATCTCCCGGTTGGTCCGGGCGAGCTCGAGGAGGAGCCGCTCCAGCTCCCGCTGGTACTCCGCCTCCTCCATCTGGTCCTTGCGGGCCGTGAGCGCCTGGACCTGGGCCTCCAGCGCCTCCCGCTGCTCGACCAGCCCGCGCAGCTCCGGCGATGCGGGGGTTTCGGCAGCAGCGCGCGCGGCGCCTCCGCCGAGGCTGAAGGCCCGAGCCAGCTCACGATCGCCTCCCAGGACGGAATGCTCGGTCTGCAGGCGACTGTCGGAATCGTAGAAGCGTTCGACTTCGGCGGTGGCAAAGTCGTACGCTTCCAGGATGGTCACCTGTCCGTCCTTGTTGGTGTCCGCACCGTCCCCCGTGAAGGCCTCCACGAAGAAGCGCGCGAAGACCGTCTCGTTCTGCTCCAGGCCGGACTTCGTCGCCGTGATGACGGTGCGGTTCTTTCCCGCGAGCGCCTCCTGGAAAGCGCCGCTGGCGCTGGTCGTGTTCACCACCACCACCTGCTGGGTCGGGAAGCGATCCAGCATGGTCGCGAGCTCGCTCGCAGTGAGGTCAGGTCCGGGAAGGTTGATCCGACCCTCCTCCCCGTTGGCGCTACCATGGCCGAAGAACAGCACTAGCACCCGATCGTTCGGGCCCGCCTCCGAGGCGATGCGCTTGAGCTCGGCGTCGATGTTCTCCTTGGTGGACTTCCCCGCAATGCGGCTCGGATCGCGGGACTGGTCCTCGGCTAGATAGGTGATCCGCTCGCGTGGCATCCCGAAACGCTCGACGGCTGCGTCGGCCATGCCGGTAGACCAGGCGTGGAACTGGTCCGCGAGTCGCGGCTCCCCTGCCAGCCCGCTGATGATAAGGAGGTGGCTCTGCGCGGCGGCCGGTGCGGTCGAGAGCGCCAGCATCCAGGCCACCGTCATCGCGATCCTTCTCATGGCAACCCCCGCTTGCGGCGGTACCCCCATTCTCCCATCACCAGACCGATCATCAGAAAGAAGAGAATGGGCATATCCCACAGGTCGTACCGCTCCATCTCCGTCACACCTTGCCCCGAATACCGGATTTCCTCGGGAAGGCGCGCGAGCTCATCGATTCCGTAGAACCTGCCGCCGGTCTCCTCCGCGATCCGTCGGAGCAGGGGCGCGCGCATCTGCGCAGCGAAGTACTCCCCGTCGTCCTCCACGGCCTGGAGCCCTAGCTCCCCCGTGGCCACCACCGAATCGCCCCGCGACGCGTCGACGGCGATCCGGTGGAGGCCGAGAGCGTGGGGAGTGAAGGCGGCGCGGTACTCCCCGTCGCGCTGCCCCGTCCACGTCATCGTGAACTCCTGTGCCGTTCCGTCCGGCGCCTCCACCAGGGCGGTGACGTTGGCATCATTGATCGGGTGGAACTCCCGATCTCTCAGCTCCACACTGAACGTCACCGGTTGACCGACCGCCGCCGGTTCCTGTGAGGCGCTGAAGGAGATCTGCCCGGGCACCTCGTTCACCAGCCACCGCAACATCTGACCCCAGAAGGTCTCGTGGGTCTGGTCCTCCAGCGGGATGTCTGCGTGCATCTGCCAGATCCAGCTGTCCTGCACCGGGAAGGCCAGCGACATCCCCTTCCCGTAGCGCTGGTAGGCGAGCACGATCTGCCCCGCCGGAACACCCGGCCCCGAACCGACCAGCAGGGCGGTGGCACCCGGCTTCAGGCGGGTGACGCGATTGAATGTCGTAAGCGGTGGTAGGGTAGCCCACCGGGACCGCGAAGAATCGGGGTCTTCCGAGAGCTGGAGCAGCGGGTGCTCGAGCCCGATCCGGGTGGGCTGGACCTTCAGCTCGGTGAAGAACGACTCTCCCGACCGGCCGTCCAGCTCCACTGGTAGCACGTCCTCGAGCACGGTGCCCGCGTAGCCGCCTTCCGAAAACGACCGGCGACCCCCGAGCATCAGGAGACTGCCGCCCCGCTCGGAAACGAAGTCGGAGATGAGTTGCAGCTGATCTCGGGTGAAGTAGCCGGCTTCGACACTCCCCAGGATGAGAGCACGGTAGCTGAAGAGCTCCTCGCGCGTGCGGGGGAAGCCAGCGGCCAGCTCGGAGGCGCTGTCGACCCCGAGGCGGTAGAACTTGTTCTCCGCGCTGCGCTGCAGCAGGACGAGCTGGAGCTGCGGATCGTCCTGGATCGCGCGGCGCATGAACTTCACCTCCCAGCGCGGCTCCCCCTCGAAGTAGAGGATCTTGTGCGGCTCCGGGCGAACCTCCAGTAGCGCCTCCTGGGTGTTGTTCTCGCGGACCAGCTCGCCCTCCTGCACCGGCACGCGGAAGGTGAAGCGCCGCCAACCCGGCTCCGACGCGGTGAAGTGGACCCGCACCGCGGCGGGAGTGCCATCCAGAGGCAGATCGACATTCTGCTCGGCGACGATCCTCCCTTCGTCCTCCACCACCAGCGGTACGGTCCGTCCCCCGAAGCCGTTCTGCGCCACCACCACGTCGACCACGAGCGAGGTCCCCTGCAGCACCGAGCGCGGGGTGGCGGCCCGACGCACTTCGATGTCGCGGCGGAACTCCTCCTCACCCACGCCCACGGTGTACACCGGGATCGAGGAGGCGCGCAGGTCCAGCAGCGAGGCATTGAGCTCCGCCTCCGCGCGGTCGGCCCCGTCGGAGATCACCACCAGCCCCGACAGCGGGACTCCGGCCAGCTCGGCCCTCGCCTGGTTGAGCGCCTGACCGATCCGACTCTGCCCTCCGAGGAAGGTGAGATCTCCCACGTCGGAGATGCGTTCCGCCGTGCTCGAGAAGCGGAACAGTCGCAGTCGGAAGCGCTCGCTGAGGGCCTCGATCAGGCGGCTCTGCTCGGGGTTGAGGCCGCGTTGCACGACGGCCCCGCGCGCCCCCGCGTCGCTGTCGGCGATGCGCATGCTGCGCGAATCGTCGATGAGAATCCCGAGGTAATTCTCCTGGGGAACGGCGACGGGGATCTGCAGGACCGGACGGAAGAGCAACAGTACGAGCAGAGCCAGGGCCGCCGTGCGCAGCGCGACCAGCACGGCGCGATCGCGCAGCAGGAGCCCGCGCCGGCCTCGCATGTACGACCAGGCCGCGAAGGCGGCGAGTGCGACCGCCGTCGCCAGTAGCCACCACGGAAGCGGGGTCGCGAAGAGCAGGCGGCCCTTCTCGAACACCAGTGGTGGGTACTTGAAGAGGAACTCCCAGATGGCGAGCAGCATGCCGGACCTGGTCGATCGGGTCGAGAATGGACCGCCACCGCCCGAAGTGGGCAGCGGCGGGAAGCGGAAACCGCAGCGGCGTGTGGGGGGCGGGGGCCTGGCCGCGCCCGAACCAACTGGCCGCGTCTCAGTGCGTCATCGCGTAGATGATCGCGTTGGTCCCCATCTCGAAGGCGTACGTCGAAAACTTCAGGGGATACAACGGGTGCTCGGCGTGCTCCCAGGCATCGCCGATGTCCGTGTTCCAGTTGATCATCACCATCAGCCGCCCGTGCTCGTCGAAGATGCCACGGGCATAGGGGACGTACCCGTCCTGCTCAAAGGTCGGAGCACCACTGATACCGCGGTCGACCGTGGGCACCTGAATGATCTCGTCTACGGTGTACATGGCCGAGAAGATGGGATGATCCATCGGTAGCTCGACGATCGGGTACTCCGGCAGGACCCGCTTGATCTCCCGCTCGAAGTTCTGCCACTGGTACGTCCCCCAGAAGTCGTCGATCATCAGGAAGCCGCCGGCGAGCAGGTAATTCCGCAGGCCCTGCACTTCCTCGTCCGTGAGCGACATGAAGCCGACCTCGAGGGCGTAGAGGAAGGGGTAGCGCCGCAGGTCCGGATCGTCGAGACGAACCGCGTTGTCCTCGGGGTACGCGTCGATATTGGAGAGGCGGGTCAGAACGGTCAGGAACTGAATGTCCGCCTTGGGATAGTCGGTTGCCCAGCTATTGTAGCCGCTGCGCCAACCGCGCGCGCCCCCAGTGTACCGCGCCCGGGTGAAGTAGAAGCTGTGCGGAGGCAGCTCGGAGGCGGGGCGAGCATCGGCGGAACTCCAACGCTCCCGCTCCACTCTCTCCTCGCGGGCTGAAGAGCCGAGGTACATCTGAGCCCCGGCAGTCGCAGCCAGGGCGGTGAGAACCGCGACCGACAACAGGGCGCGCTTGGAGACGAAAGGCCGCATCTTCTGGCCCTCCTGGCTGGTCCGCCGGAGCGAACGAGGGGTGAGGGACGACCGCTGCACACCGATCCTCCTCACCGTATGCGGGTGGAGAAAACGGGGCTGGAGGGCGGGTTTACAGCGCCATCAGGAAGCTTTCAACGCGGTCGGCTCGACCTGCAAAGGCCGGACCGGAGCTGGAGCCACCTCCCGGAAACATACAGTTCCAGCAGTGGGCTCGTTGGTGCTGGAACCCTACTCGGTCGTGCTCGCCTCGAGGTGGGAGTCGCTGCCAACCCACACCGTCTTGACGTTCACGAACTCGCGGATTCCGATGGCCCCGAGCTCGCGCCCGTAGCCGGACTCCTTGACTCCACCGAAAGGAAGCCGTGGATCGGACGCCACCATTCCGTTCACGAACACCAACCCCGCTTCGATCCCGGCAATGAAGTAATCGCGCTCCTCCGGATCACGCGTCCAGACCGCGCTACCCAGCCCGAAACGCGTGGCGTTCGCTATCCTCAGGGCATCTTCCCGATCCTCCACCCGGAAGAGGGCCGCCACCGGACCGAAGACCTCGTCTCGCGCAGCCGGCGACTCCGCGGGTACATCCGCGATCACGGTGGGAGGATAGAAGTTACCCGCTCCCTCGGGGATGCTTCCCCCCAGCAGGAGCCGTCCCCCCGCCGCGAGCGTCTCCTCCACCTGGACATGGACCTCGTCGCGGATCTGCCGCGTAGCCAGCGGCCCCACCTGCGTCTCGGGATCCAGCGGGTCACCCACCCGGAGCGCCGCCATGCGAGCCACGAACCGCTCTTCGAAGCGGTCGTAGACGTCTCGATGGACGATGAAGCGCTTCGCCGCGATACACGACTGTCCACTGTTGACCGTGCGCGCGGACACGGCCGTCTCCACGGCAGCCTCCAGGTCCGCACTCGGCATGACGATGAAGGGATCGCTACCCCCCAGCTCGAGGACTGTCTTCTTGATTCGCTTACCGGCGGTAGAGGCTACAGCAGCGCCCGCCGGCGTGCTCCCGGTCAGCGTCGCCGCGCGTACGCGAGGGTCGTCCAGGATCGTGCTCACCAGGTCCGACCCGATCAGCAGCGTCTGGAATTCGTCGCTCTCGAAACCGGCTTCGCGGAGGAGCTCCTCGATGGCGAGCGCGCACTGCGGAACGTTGGAGGCATGCTTGAGGAGACCGACGTTGCCCGCGACCAGGGCCGGGGCGGCAAAGCGGAATACCTGCCAGAAGGGGAAGTTCCAGGGCATCACGGCGAGGACCGGCCCGAGGGGCTCGTAACGGATCCAGCTCTGCCGGGCGTCGGTCTCGACGCGCTCGTCGGCCAGGAAGCGAGCGCCGTTCTCGGCGTAGTAGCGGCAGGCCAGCGCGCACTTGCGCGCTTCCGCCACAGCCGCACCGATCGGCTTGCCCATTTCCAGCGTCATCAGCCGTCCGAGCTCTTCGGCGCGCTCCTCGAGCAACTCCGCCGCGCGGGCGACACGCTCCGCCCGCTGCCCGATCGACCGACTCCGCTGGAGCTCGAAGGCGACAGCCGCCCGCCCGATCCGCTCCTTTACCTCAGCTTCGCTCAGTGCTTCGAACTCAGCGAGAACCTCTCCGGTTGCGGGATTCCTGCTGGCGATTGCCATGCTGCTGCCTCTCTCGGTGGCCGCGGTGATGGCCCGAGGTCCCGCTTCGAGCCGGGCGTCCTCCGAGCCCTCGATAAGAACTAACACCGGCAGGCGGCGAGGGGCAAGTCGGGGAGTAGGCTAGCGGCTATCGGCGCACGCGCACCTCCCTCGTGTTGCTCGGGATGACAATGCTCGGGAGGCCGGGGTCACCCACCGCAGCATGCTGGATATTGCCCGGAGGGGCGCCCCTGTGGGCGCCCGCACGAGGAATTGGCAGTAGCGAGGGGTGGAAATGCGGATTTTGTCGTGCGGTTGGCGGAAGGGGAAACGCAGACTACGTCGTGCGGGCGCCCACAACGGACGCCCCTACAGGCGACTCACCTGCCTGAACAAGAGATGGCAGCCCTACATCGCCCGGCCGCATAGCCGATAGCTGGTAGCCGCTATCTCACAACAGATACCCTCAGCCGCACAGCTTACATCCCCCGCGAGATGCTGAAGATCGCCCGCCCCCCGCAGAGCTCGCCGCCCCCGAAGCACTCGGCGTCCTCGAGGTCGGTGTCGACGTACTGCCCCAGCAGCTCGAAGCCGGCGACAGGCACGCCGACGCCGAGCGACCAGGTGGTGTAATCCGGCGTGCCGAAGGTTTCGTTGTCCTCGATGAGCTGACGACCGACGGTGCCGTAGAGGTTCAGCAGCGAGAGCGGAATCCCCAGGTCCAGAGCATAGTACCAGGCCTCCCCGGATCCGCCGAAATAGTCCGGCGAGTAAGAGGCCGACACACCCCCGTCCAGGAGGGAGAAGCTGCGGCTCGCACCCAGGTTGAACTCCAGGAAATCGTACCCCCGCTCATCCGATCCAGGATAGCCGTAGTAGATCGCCCCCAGATCCAGGTCGAACAGCCCGCCAGGGCTGAAGGCGAAGCCGCCATAAACATCCATCTCCACCTGCGCCCGAGGGTTAGCCGCCTCGCCGAAGTTGAGGCTCGACGCCCACGTCCCGAGGTACAGGCCACTCGGATGCTCGAGGTCGATCCCTCCCTGGATCGCCGGCTCCTCCAGGGTCTGCGAGATCCCCCGGAATGCATAATCGCTGGTCACCGCAACGTTGCCGGACAACCAGCCCGCCCACGCCTCCCCTTCCTCCTGCGCCGACGCTCCGCTCGCGCCCAGCCACAGGGCGAGTCCGAGACCCATTACCATGCTTCGCTTCATCTGTCCTCCAATGGCCCTTGGGATATTCACCTGCGAGGAGCAGGCAAACTGTGGATTGTTTCCTAACAGGCGGCAGCAATCTAATTTTGTAAGGATGGAATGCGCAATAGCCTAATTTTGTTATGGAGAAGGAAGCCAGTGGTATCGTGGCTTCATATCCTGGCAAACGACGAGGGCCCGGGAGATCACTCCCGGGCCCTCGTCGCAGAACTGTAGTGGAGGGGATGACGGCTAGCGTGCGATCGCCAGGTTGGTGAGTGCCCGCACGGCCACGGCGTATCCGGCCAGCGGTACCTGCTCGGCTCCGCGCAGCTCGTCGAGCAGCTCCAGGTAGTGCTCCGTCTGGCGGGAGTGGTGGCTCTCGTAGTCGCGGATGCAGCGCACCATGTCGCCCTCGTGCACCTCGCATTCGAGCACCCGCCGGGTGACCGCGCGATGCGCGCGCCCGACGTCGGCGAGGAGGGCCTGCGACAGGCGCTTCTCCCAGACCTGGTCGTGCACGGCGCTGCGTACTGCCTGCTGCAGCCAGGGAACGGCCAGGTGCTCGGCCACGAGGTAATACGCCCGGGCGGCCTCCACTTCGTCCACGCGGGATTCCCGCGCGATCCGCAGGATGTCCAGCAGCTCGGGCAGGAAGCGCAGGGTGATCAGGCGCGCCCCCAGCGTCTCGTCGACGCCGAGCCCCTGCAGCTCCGCCATCCGGTCCAGAAAGATCTCCCGGTGCTCACCCGCCACGATGGCGGGAAATTCTTCGCGGAGGCGGGAGAGGGCGGGTAGGTGCTCTTCCACCACCGTAGCCGTCGATGCATCCGCATCCACGTTGCTAAGCACCCAGCGAGTGGTCCGCTCCAGCACCCTGGCCATGGCGAAGAGCCAGCGGTAGACCGTCTTCGCCGGAAACGCGTGCTCGAGCTCGAGCAGGTCGTCGCGGATCGCGCGCGCCCCCGCCAGTCGACTGGCGATATCCCACGCCCACACCACCTGCTCGATCTCCTGCCCTGCGTCACGGGCCACCCGGAAGAGGAAGCTCGCCCCCATCAGGTTGACGAGGTCGCTCACCAGGGTGGTGGCGATGATCTCCCGACGAAGGCGGTGCTGACGCAAGCCCTCCATCCCCACCGCCTGCACCGCCGCGCTGGGGAAGTAGTTGACGAGATAGTCCTCCAGCGCGGTCTCGTCGGGCAGACGGGAGTCGAGCACGCGAGCGCTGGCGTGCAGCTTGGCGTAGGCGAGCAGCACGCACAGGGTGGGGCGCGTCAGCCCGATACCCTGACCGGCACGATCCGCGATCTCTTCGCGGCCGGGAATTCCCTCTCTGCCGCGCTCCAGCAGGTTCTCGCGCTCGAAGGAGGAGATCAGCGCCTCGAAGTCCGCGAGGGCCTCGCGGCTTCGCGCCTCGTCGAGAGAGATGGCCAGCGATTGCTCGATGTTGTTGCGCAGCACGAGGCGGGACACCTCGCTCGTCATCTCGTCGAGCAGGCGGTTCCGCTGCTCCGGCGTCATGTCTCCCGCGGCGACCCGTGCGCCGAGCAGGATCTTGAGGTTGACCTCGTGGTCGGACATGTCTACGCCGCCGGAGTTGTCCAGCGCGTCGGTGTTGATCCTCCCCCCGCGCAGAGCGTAGCTCACCCTCGCCCGCTGGGTGAAGCCGAGGTTGCCCCCTTCTCCAACCACCTTGCAGCGCAGGTCCTCGGCGTTCACCCGCACAGCGTCGTTCGCCGAGTCCCCCACTTCCGCGTGGGTCTCGGAGGCGGCCTTCACGTAGGTCCCGATCCCGCCGTTCCACAGCAGCTCTACGGGCGCGCAGAGCACCGCCCGCACCAGACCCTCGCCATCCAGCCGGTCCACTCCCACCTCCAGCCCGAGTGCCTCGCGGGCCTCGGGGGTGAGTTCGACCTCCTTGCTCGCCCGCGGAACGATCATCCCGCCGCGGGAGAGGACCGAGCGATCGTAGTCGTCCCAGCTCGATCGAGGCAGCTTGAACAGGCGCTGCCGCTCACGGTACGAGGCTTCGGGGTCCGGATCTGGATCGATGAAGACGTGGCGGTGGTCAAAGGCGGCGATCAGGCGGATCTGCCGAGAGAGCAGCATGCCGTTGCCGAA
The DNA here is from genome assembly GCA_036375715.1 of Longimicrobiaceae bacterium. Lineage (NCBI taxonomy): Bacteria > Pseudomonadati > Gemmatimonadota > Longimicrobiia > Longimicrobiales > Longimicrobiaceae > Longimicrobiaceae bacterium. The sequence continues at coordinate 183,758 of DASVBS010000081.1, forward strand.
CACATCGCCGCTCATGTCGCCGATCCCCGCAACCGTGAAGGGCTCCCGCTGCACGTCCTTCCCCATCTCGCGGAAGTGGCGGCGCACGCTCTCCCACGCCCCGCGCGCGGTGATCCCTTCCTTCTTGTGGTCGTAACCGTGGCTGCCACCGGAAGCGAAGGCATCACCCAGCCAGAAGCCGTACTCCGCGGAGATCTCGTTGGCGACATCCGAGAGGTGTGCGGTACCCTTGTCCGCCGCCACCACGAGGTAGGGATCGTCCTCGTCGTGGCGCACGACGCGCTCCGGGGGCACGACGGCGCCGTTGACGATGTTGTCGGTGATGTCCAGCAGGCCGCGAATCAGAGTGCGGTACTGCTCCGCCGCTTCCTGCAGCGCCGCCTCACGGTCCGCGAAGCTGCGTTTGATGATGAAGCCGCCCTTCGATCCGCTGGGGATGATCACCGCGTTCTTGACGATCTGCGTCTGCACCAACCCCATGATCTCGGTGCGGAAATCGTCCGGTCTATCGGACCAGCGGATCCCACCGCGCGAGACGGGTGCTGCGCGCAGGTGGATGCCCTCCATTCGCGCCGAGAAGACGAAGACCTCGTACAGCAGACGAGACCGGCGCAGCTCCTCGACGTCGGCACAGCGGAACTTGAGGGAGATGTAGGGTACCCCGCCGCTGGTGAAGGTCGGATCGGCCCCTCCGTGCCGGAAATAGTTCGTGCGGGTCGTCCCCTGAATGAGTTCGATCAGCCGCCGGATGGCCCTGTCGTCCGCCAGCGTGACCACCTGCTCGAGCGCCCGATAGAGCACCTCTGGGGAGGGGGCCGAGCCTGCGGCAGCGTCGGGGTCGAAACGCGCCTTGAAGAGGTCGATGAGGAGGCGAGGGAGCTCCGGGTAGCGCGCGAGCGCCCGGGCCACTCCGTGCCGCGTGGGGATGGCGTTGATCTGGAAGGCGTAGTTCGCGTATGCGCGAATCACATCCACCTCGCGCCAGCGGAGCCCCGCGGGGAGCACAAGCGCATTGAACGGGTCGTCCGCGGCGACGCCGTCGCGCACCGCCAGCAGCATCTCCGCAAGAGGTTCCGCCCGATCGAGCGGCAACGCACCTCCTTCCGGGCGCTGCACCACGAAGGTGTAGATGGTCGCGTCCGGTAGCCCGGCGGCCGCGAGGGTGAACGGGGTGACTTCCACCACCCGCAGCCCTGCGTGATCCAGGGTCGGCATGAAGTCGCTCAGGACGAGGCGCTCGCCGATCAGGTATAGGTTCAGCAGGGTAACGTCGGGGGGAGTCTGCCCCCGATCCCGGGGATGAGGAGGGCGCAGGGCGATCCCGACCGAGCGGCCCGAGCGGCGCAGGTTCTCCAGCTCCGCCACGTCGGCCACCGCCACCTCCGGCGTGTTGACGGCACGGTATTCCTCGTTGAACGCCGGAGCGTACAGGTCCCCGAGCCGCTGCGCTTCCGCGGTCTCGAAGGTATTGGCGAGCTCGTCCCGCAGGCGATCCTCCCAGGAGCGGATGATCTGCCGGATGTCCGCCTCCAGCTCTTCCGCACGGACCTGCCGCACCCGCTCGGGGCTCGCGGAGATGTAGAAGTGCAGACGGGCCTGATCCCCCGCGCTCATGGCGAGGTGATAGTTCAGAACGGTCCCTTCGAAGCGGCGGGCGATCGCATCCTGAATACGGTGCCGTACCTCGCCACTGAAGCGCCCGCGCGGCAGGATCACCATCGTGCTGACACCCCGTCCCAGGGGATCCGGCCGAAGGGAGACCAGCACCTGATCCGCGAAGAGGAGGTTGAGAACGGTCTGGACCTCCTCCAGGAGCTCGTCGACCGATGCCTGGAACAGCTCCTCCTTCGGCATCGAATTGAAGATCGTGATGATCTCCTTGTAGTCGTGCGAGCCCGGCGGAGCGCCGGAGCGGCGCAGGATGGCCTCGAGCTTGTCGCGCAGGATGGGGATGATTTCGGCGTTCTCGGCGTAAGCCTTGGAGGTGAAGAGCCCGAGGAATCGCCGCTCGCCGATCACCTGACCGGAATCGTCCAGCCTCTTCACCCCGATGTAGTCCATCCGCGCTCGGCGGTGGACGGTCGATTCCGCGTTCGTCTTGCTGATGATCAGCATGGGGCCGCCACGGACCCGGCGCCGCAGCTCCTCCGAGATGCTGGAGAGCAGCACCGGGCGGGTCCACTGCGAACGCTCCTCCGCGCGAAGGATCCCCAGACCGCTGCCGGACTCGACCTGTAGCGCGGCTTCGGGTCCGCTGCCCACGATCTCGTAGGCGCGGTAGCCCAGGAACACGAAGTGCCCGTCGCGCAGCCAGCGGAGGAACTCCTCGATCTCCCGGAATTCCGCCTGCCGCTCCGAGAACCTCCTGCCGTACTCGCGCACCATCTCCACGCAGTCCTTCAACTCGCCGAGCATGGCCTGGAAATCGTCGGTGGCCGCCACCACGTCGGCGAGACGGGAAGAGACCTCGGCTCGGACCGCCTGCCGGCGCTCCGGCTCGTGCAGGCGGGAGAGCTCGCAGTGCACGAAGGCCTCAGCCGGACCCACGTCCGGTGGGCCGACGCGCACCACGCTCCCGGAGGCATCGCGCTGCACGCCGAGCACCGGGTGGATGAAGCGGTGAATCGACAGGTTTTCAGCGGCGAGGTACTCGCGGATGGTGTCGACCACAAACGGGCGGTCTGCCAGGGCGACACGGAGCACGGTGACGGGTGCGGTCCAGCCCTCTTCCTCCGGGTTGAGCACCTCCACGTTCACCTGTTCCGGTCGCGAGCGCTGGAGGAAGCGGAAGGCTCCCAGCACCAGCGCCGTCCGCTCGTCCAGAGAGCGCTCCGGGCCGAGTTGACGCGTGGCCCGACCCACGAATTCGCGCGCGAAGTCGCACACGACTGGTCCGTCGGGTCCGGCGAGACTGTTCAGGTGCTCACAGAGTTGCTCGAGAAGGGCGTCGGGGAGCTGCGGCGAGAGGGGCGGCGATTGAACCTCGGTATCCATGGTTGCCGTTCGGGTGCGTCGGGTCAGGCGGGTCGCCTGAACGAACCTGGCTCCGGTGGACGCAGGAAGGGGGCCGGGCGGCGGCGCCTCAGCGCCAGCGGAAAAGCCGCAGGGCCAGCAAGGCGCTGAGAAGCGTCCACGCGGCGAGGTTCAGCAGCTCCCCCGGCACCTCCGTCAGGGGTCGCCCCTCGTTGTAGATGGCCCGCAGGGCGTCGTTCAACGCGGTGAGCGGAAGGAGCTGGATGAACGGCTGGAGCAGGTCCGGGAAGCGACGCGCCGAGAAGAAGACCCCCGACAGGATGAACATCGGCAACATCACCACGTTCATGATGCCGCTGACCCCCTCAACCGTACGCGCGCGCGAGGAGGAAAGCAGCCCCAGACCGGCAAAGGTCATTGTGCCGAGGAGCACGACGATCGCGAGATCGAGCCACGAACCCGCGATCTCCACGTCGAACACGAGCCAGGCGAAGAGCACCAGCGGCGGAACCTCGAGGACGAGGAAGGCCAGGCGAGCCAGGATTTGCGAGACCAGGAAGTCCCCGCGACGCATGGGGGTGGCGACCAGCCGCTTGAGCTGCTTCTTCTGCCGCATGTTGACGATGCCGAACCCGATCCCCCACATGCCGGTGCTCATCAGGTTGAGCCCGATCAAGCCCGGAATCACCCAGTCGATGTAGCGGGAGCCCGGCTGGCGCTGAGGGTCGGTCGCGACGGGCACGGGGCGCTTCGCCCCGGCATGTTCCTGGATCGCGGCGTCGACGAGTAGTCGAGCTGTGCGGCTCTCGGCCCGGGTCGGATCGAAGCGGAAGACGATCGAGTCGTCTCCCGTCACCAACAGATCGACCTCGCCGCGCCTCAGCGCGTCGGCCGCGGCGTCTTCCGTCAGGCGCTGCACATCGATCTGGTCGGAAGCCTCGAGGGCTGGCAGGTGAGCCTCGGCGGCCGAGCCCTGCACGACCGCGACGGGAACTGGCGAAGCACCTTCACCCCCGAAGGCGATCCCCAGCCCGATCGCCATCAGGATCGGGAAGAAGAAGGTCCAGAAGAGCGCCTCCGGCTCACGCAGGAAGGTGCGGATGCGCATCAGCGCCAGCTCGCGGACGGCAGCGGCCCTACTCATCGCGGAGTTGCCTTCCAGTCTGGGCCAGGAACACGTCGTCGAGCGTCGCCTGGTGCGTGCTCAGGGCGGTGAGCTCGCCCTGCCGCTCCTGGATGATGCTGAAGACCGCCGAGACGGCCCGATGAGGCTCGGCGGTTGTCAGGTGGTAGGTCCCGTTACGGGCGGAGACCGCGCTGACGCCTGGAAGCCGCTCCAGCTCCTCGATGGAGAGGGCGCGGTTGGCGGAGAACTCGACCACGTGCTCGCCACCCAGGCTGCCGATCAGCTCCGCCGGGGTTCCCTGCACCAGGACCTGGCCGTGGTCGATGATGGCGAGACGATCGCACAACCGCTCGGCCTCGTCCATGAAGTGGGTGGTGAGCAGGATGGTGCCGCCGTCGGCGCGGAACTCCATGCAGAGGTCCCAGATGTGGCGCCGCGACTGCGGATCGAGCCCCGTGGTCGGCTCGTCGAGGAAGAGGATGTCGGGTCGACCCGCAAGCGCGCAGGCGAGCGACAGCCGCTGCCGCTGTCCCCCCGAAAGGTTCCGCACCTGCGTGCGCCGCTTCTCTTCCAGTTCGACCCTGGAAACCAGCTCGTCCACGCTCCACCCGTCGGGATAGAGCGAGCGGAAGAGCCTGATCGTCTCTTCTACCGTCAGCTTGTCCGGCAGCTCCGTTTCCTGGAGCTGAATACCAAGCCGGGGCCGTAGCTCGTCAGCGTTTCGCCGCCAGGTCATACCGAGAACCTCCACCTCTCCGGAATCCGCCTCCTGGATTCCTTCGAGGATCTCGATCGTCGTCGTTTTGCCGGCGCCGTTCGGACCGAGCAGGCCGAAGCACTCACCCCGCACGACCTCGAGGTCCAGGCCACGCACAGCGTGGGTGTCGCCGAAGTGTTTGTGGAGTTCGTGGCAGCGCAGGGCTACCACCCGCTCGCAACGGTCAGCGGAGATGGCCATCATCCATCCACGCCCTCAAGGATCCGAGCAGTCGCGCTGGTAGCCGCAGTTCCGGCAGAGAATCTTGCATGCTGCAGTGTAGTGCATCACCGCGCCACAACACTCGCACTCGATAGGTCGGTGCGGATCGTAGTGCGGATCGAAATCGACACGGTCCACCACCCTGCGAACGGGCGCGGTCGGCGGCGCGGGCGCCGGGGAGCGGATCAGCGCACACCAGCGCGGGTCGGGATGCCGCATCGCATTCAGGACGATTGAGTAGCGCGCTCGATGACGCCGATCCGAGGATCAAACTGGTCCACCTCCTCCCGCCGACCATCGCTCCATTCTACCACTGCGTACAGAGCGGTTCCCTCCACGACCTTTCCGGTGTCGCCGCCGATCTCCTCCACGGTGTCCCCCACTCTGAAGAAGTGGCGTGATTCCATCTGTGAGCTCACCGACCCTCCTCGCTCCCCGGGTTGCGCGGGCGCGTAAGATAAGGTCGTCGGTGAGGGATACGGAATGCCCCGAAGGGAGACTCGGCTCGAGCGGGGCGCCACGGCTGGTAACCGCGGGGGCCGGAGCGAGGTTCGACGATAGGCCAGCCGGTGAGCACGTCCCGCTTGCCGAGCCGGTTCATCAACTTTCAGGAGAGCAGGTATGGCGGAGCGGATCGCGGCCGAGTTGATCACAGAGCGTCTGCGCCTGGAGCGGTTGGATCCGGGCCAGGAGGAGGTTCTGCAGGCGGTCTTCCGGGCGGCGGGAGATCACTTCACCACCGTGACCGGTCGCCCGGAGCCGGATCCGGAGGCGGCCAGACGGGAGCTGCGCTCCGCGGAGGAGGTGGAGGGTCGGGAGGTCTTCCTGATCCGCTTGCAGGAAGGGGACGAGGCGGTTGGGGCGGTGGGCTTCTGGGAGCGTCACCCGCAACCGGATGTGGCGCTGCTGGGGATGCTGCTCATCGACGTGAGTCACCGGAAGCGCGGATACGCCCGCGAGGCGCTCCAGGCGGTGGAAGACGCGCTGCGGGGACGGGGGATCGTCGAGTTGCGAACAGGGGTGGGCGCTGGCGACGTTGCCCGGCACGCGGCGCTACGGGCGCTCGGCTTCGAGCCGCTCGACGAGCGACGGCACGTGTCCCTCGATCGCGGCCGCGTGATGATCGCGCTCTTCCACAAGCAGTTACTCGAGCGTGATGACTGATCGGCCTTCGTCGCGCGACCCCGTCACGGTTGGTCGTGATCCGTCTCGGTGGGCGCGACCATCCCGTTTGAAGCGGCCCCGCGCGACCAGGTTGCGGCACCCTTTCGCGCGGGCCAGCTTCAGGATGCTAGTCCCCCGACCATCAGGCGCCCACCCACAAACCATTCGAATCAGTCCAGCCGCTCCATGCGCATCGTCACCACACTCGAGCTACCCGATTCGATCCGCGAGTCGCTGGAAGAGTTAGGCGGCGTCGCGGGCCCCGAGGGCTGGGAGGAGCACCTCGCGGAGGCCGAGGCGCTGATTGCCCTGCTGACGGTGCGGGTCGACGAGCGCCTGCTCCAGCGCGCGCCAAAGCTGCGCATCGTAGCCAACGCCGTCGTCGGGTACGACAACGTCGACGTGGAGGCGTGCCGCGCGCGCGGGGTCGTCGTGACCAACACCCCGGACGTGCTCACCGACGCGACCGCGGACCTGGCGATGGCGCTTCTGCTCGCCACCGTTCGCCGCCTGCCGCAGGCGGAGCGAAGCCTCCGAGCCGGCGAGTTTCGCGGGTGGGGCTTCTGGGACTACCTGGGAGGCGACCTTCAGGGGGCGATCCTGGGTATTCTCGGTATGGGCCGGATTGGCCAGGCGGTGGCCCGTCGGGCGAGGGCCTTCGGGATGCGGATACAGTACACCAACCGCTCGCCAGTCGACCCCAAGGTCGAACTGGAGCTGGAGGCACGCCGGGTGAACTGGGATACACTGCTCACGACGAGCGACGTACTATCGCTGCATGCCCCCGCCACACCCGAGACCCGGCACCTGCTCGACGCCGCGGCCCTCGCTCGCATGAAGCCGGGCAGCTACCTCGTGAACACCGCACGTGGCACGCTGGTGGACGAGACGGCACTGGTACGGGCGCTGCGCGACGGACCTCTCGCGGGTGCCGGGCTGGACGTGTACGAACGGGAACCCGAGGTGGAGGCCGGCTTGCTCGAGCTGGACAACGTCGTGCTCCTCCCGCACATCGGCAGCGCCACCCGCGCGACTCGCGAATCGATGGCCAGCCTTGCAGCGCGAAACGTGCGATCCGTCCTTACGGGCGGCGGTCCGCTCACCCCCGTCCCCGCGGCCGAGCGCTGAGCCGGTCGGACGACACCCGCGCCCAGGAGTTCCGATGGACCGGATCCGCATCTCCAACGATGCCACCTACTTCCCAGTGTCGCTCACGGACGTGATGCTGGCGGCCCCCCTGCTCTCACGCCTGCTGCTTGGCGCGACGCTCCCGGGGAAAGTTCTCCAGCTGGCCGCCCTGGGCGCGTATTCTGTCAGCGCCCTCCAGGACTGGGCAGATCGCCGGGGGATCCGGCGCATCGACTTCCTGGCGGAGTTCGGCGCGGACCTGCGCCACCTGCGGCCGATGAGCACAGAGCAGCGGGCGCACGAGGTGCGCACGCTGGCGCAGCGGCTGAACCGCGAGTACATCGCGGAGACGCTTCCCCGGCCCGAGCTCGCCCGGCTCGTTGACCACCACCTCACCAACTACATCGCCAGCATCACCGGACAGCGCGTCGAAACGAGCGCGGAGGTCCGCAACTTCGGGCTGGCTCAGCTGCTCTTCCCCTTCGCATTGGGCGCCTGCGACTTCCTCTCCGGAGACATCGCGATCTTCCGAGACACCGGGGTCTTCGAGCCTCACGTGATCGCCCACGAGTTCTGCCACCGGAAGGGCTACCACAAGGAGCTGGAAGCGCAGGTACTCGCGTACCTGGCCCTGGTGTCTTCGGGCGAGCCGCTACTCGTCCAGGCCGCGCTGTGCGAGCGCCTGCACCGGCACGTGCGGGTGCTTTCGGAGGAAGACGAGGAGCGGTTCGAGCAGATCCTGGTGTCCGCCGAGCTGCGCGACGAGCTGCGCGAGCAGATGATGGAGCTCCGCCCGCGCACCAGCGCCCTCGCCGGCCCGGTTGCGGACCTCATGCGGAAGCTCTATGACGAGCGCATGAAGCTCACCGGTCAGAACGGCCTCTCGGACTACGACCGGGGCTTTACCGACTTCCTGCACACCTTCGAGAACAGTCCGGATGCCCGGCAGCCGGTGCCACGGGGTGCCCGTCCCGAGGAATCGACTCGCGCTGCCTGACGATCAAGATCGATTAGTGGATCAGACCTCATCTCCAGGCGTCGCGCAGAGGTTGCGCGCAGACGCTCTTCAGATCCTGCGCGCCGGAATCGCTGCCGCTGATCCGGCTGCGGCGGTGCGACACTCCCTGCAGCTCGACGACGCGGGAGTCAGAGTCGGCGGCGAGACGGTATCGCTTGCTGCCCAGGGCCGCCTGATCCTTCTGGGCGCCGGCAAGGCGGCGGCGGAAATGACGACAGCCGCCCTCCAGCTTCTGGGCGACCGGGTCTCCGCCGGCTCGATCATCGTGCCGCGCGGAGCCGGCGGGGTGGCCGCGAAGCTTCCCCCGTCTATCTCCGTGTGGGAGGGGGACCATCCCCTGCCCGGCGTGGGCGGAATGGCAGGGGCCGCCGAGGCGCTCGCTCTCGCCCGGGCGGCCGGACCGGACGATGTCGTCCTCTACCTGCTCTCTGGTGGCGCTTCCTCGCTCTCTGCCGCCCCCGCACCCGGCCTGACCCTCGACGACCTGCGCGGCGCAACGGCGGCGCTGCTGCGATCCGGCGCACCCATCGGGGCCGTCAATGCCGTCCGAAAGCACCTCTCCACCGTGGCCGGCGGGCAACTGGCCCTGGCTGCCGCACCCGCGCGCGTGCTCGCGCTGGCGGTTCGCGACGTGGTGGCGGTCGGCCACGACGCAATCGGTTCCGGTCCCACCCTGCCCGACCCGACGACGTTCGGCGATGCGCTCGACGTTGTGCGGCAGTTCGACGTGGACCTGCCAGAACGCGTTATTGAGCACCTTCGTGCCGGCGTCCAGGGACTTGTCGCCGAGACGCCCAAGCCGGGCGAGCTGTCGAACGAGGCGGGATTTCACGTGATCCTCTCAGTAGAGCACGCCCTTGCCGGAGCGGGAAAGGAGGCACGCCGACTGGGCTACGAGGTGATCACCGGGCCCGCCGACGTGCAAGGGGAGGCAAGGGAAGTGGCCGCCCGACTCGTTTCCGAGGCGGTGACCTTGCAGGCGCGAACTACTCAGCCGGCAGCGTTGCTGTGGGGAGGTGAGACGACGGTCACGGTAACCGGCGGGGGCCGCGGCGGACGGAACCAGGAGCTGGCGCTGGCCGCTGCGCTTGCACTCGAGGACAGGCCGGGCATCGTGATCGCCAGCCTGGGCACCGACGGACGGGACGGCCCGACCGACGCGGCCGGAGGGATGGCGGACGAGGGAACGATTGCCCGGGGGCGGGCGAAGGGACTCGACGCCGCCAGCTTCCTGGCGGAGAACGACTCGTATCCGTACCTGAAGGCCACCGGGGACCTGATCGTCACCGGCCAGAGCGGCACGAACGTGAACGATCTGATGATCGCGCTGGTCAGTCCCGGATCCGGGGGAGGGTCAGCGTGAAGGTCGACCCCTTGCCGAGCTCGCTGGCAGCGGTGAGGTCTCCGCCCATGCCCCGCGCGAGCTCCCGGCTGATCGCCAATCCCAATCCCGCTCCCCCCGCGCCATCCGAGCTCAGGTTCGGATTCACCTGAACGAAGGGATCAAAGATCGCTTCGATCTTCTCTTCGGGGATCCCCCTCCCGGTGTCGCTCACCCGCACGATCAAGGAATCCTCCGTACCGTCGCACTCGACCTCTATTCTGTCGCCGGGGGAAGAGAACTTCAGCGCGTTGGAGATGAGGTTGATCAGTATCTGCTGCAGGCGCTCACGATCGGCCCGCGCCCGCAGACCGGTGTCGGGGCGGCAGTCGGCGATCACCTCTCGATCCACTGCCTGCGGCATCAGCATGCTGAGGACCTCTTCCGCCACCGCCGGCACATCCACCTCGGCCAGCTTGTACTCGACCCGACCCGCCTCGACCTTCGCGTAATTCAGCAGGTCGTTGATGAGGCCGAGCAGGTGGCGCTGGGCGACCTGGACGCGTTGCAGGGCTTGATGCTGCTCTTCGGTGACCGGGCCGTGAATGCCCATGTCGAGGAGCTCCGCGTAGCCGCCAATTGCGTTCAGCGGGGTGCGGAGCTCGTGGCTCATCGTGGCGAGGAACTGGCTCTTGGCCTGGTTGGCCTCCTCCGCGAGCTGCCGCGCGACGTCTGCTTCCACGCTGACGCGGATCAGCTCCTGATTGGTCCGTTGGAGTGAGGCGTTGCTTGCCTCCAGCTGCGCGGCAGTCTCCTCGAGCTGCTTCTTCTGCTGCCGGAGGATCTCGGCCTGCTCTCCGAATCGCCGGTTCTGCTGCTGTAGGATGCGCGCCTGAGCCGCCTGGGTCTCCGCGGCGGCGCTGATCTGGCGGCTGATCAGGTAGGAGACGGCCGCTGCCAGCAGGGATCCGAGCACCAGAACCAGGATGGCGCGGCGTTGCTCGCTCGCGCCTGCCGCGGTGCGCTCGGCGAGGAGCTCCGCCTCCCCCCGCTGGATTTCCTCCACGATCGCGCGCACGCGGGTCATCAGCCCCTGGCCGCGGTCGGTGCGGACCTCTTCCACCGCCGCTTCCACCCCCAGGCTGTCCCGGATGTGCAGCGTGGAGGCGAGCTCCTCGAGCTTGGCCTCCGACCACCGTTCCAGCTCATCGAGCCGCCGTTGCTGGTCCGGCTGGTCGGCGGTCAGAACGCGCAGATGGCGAAGGTGCCGACGCACCTCCCCGGTGGCATCCAGTGATGGCTGAAGGTAGGCGGTATCGCCGGTGATCAGGTACCCGCGCTGACGGCTCTCCGCCGACACGAGGGCAACCAGCAGCCGGTCGACCTCGGTCATCACCTGGTTGCTGTGATTGACCGCCTGCGTCGTCGCCTCGCTGCGGGCGCGAAGGACCAGGAAGAGGACCGCGAGGATCAGCACCACCAGCGCCGGCACATAGGCGAGCCAGTGCGGTGGCAGGCGAACGCCTCGTGCGCTCGCGGCTGGAGGCAAATCTCCCGCGTCGAATGTCGAGGTCAAGTCTCAGAACGCCGCGATGGTCCGCAATTGCTCACCAGCAGGGGGAATACTTCGCCGGTTCTCACCGCAGGCGACGGTGCACGTACCATTCCCCGCAGGGCAGGTGTCGCCCCGAAATTTCCTGCGCACGGTCAGCGGCGATTCAACCGGGCGAGGTTGCACTCGGAAGGCCATCGGTGAGCAACTCGACCAGAGCATCCGGGTTGTCAACGTGGATCCAGTGTCCTCCCACCAGCTCATGAATGTGGGTGCGGCTGTGCGCAGCCTCGGCGGCCCGAATCCGCGCCACGTCTTCCGGGCCGAGCGCGCTCGATTCCGTGGCCCGAAGAACGTGTACCTCCACGTCGTCAGGCGGTGCCTCCACCACCTCCCAAACGTCGGTGCGGAAGTAATCGCGGAGCATCTCCTCCACCCCGTCCCAGTCAAGCCGCCAGCGGAGCTCGCCGTCGGCCCGCTCCAGATTCATCCCCAGCCAGCTCGCGAGCTCCGGAGGGTGTCCGTGCCGCCCGAGACCCTCGATCAGGGCCTCGCGTGAGGGGAAGCGATCGGGCAGCGAGCGCACCGCCTGCAGCACCTGCCAGGCGCTTCCCGAGGGCTCGCTCGCGTTCAGCGTCGAGTCCACCGCCCAGACCTGCCGCAGCCCCTCGCCGTGCCCACGAGCGTACTCCAGCGCGACCTTTCCGCCGAAGGAGTGGCCGAGGACGGCGGTCGCGGCGAGTCCCTCCACCGCCACCAGCTCAGCTATGTCCGCCGCGGCGGCGGCCACCGTGTGCGGAGGAGAGAATCCGGCGGTCGATTCCCCGTGCAGGCGCAGGTCTACCAGCAGGACCCCCCAATCAGGACGCTTCTGGACCAGTCGACGCGCGATCGTCCCCCAGTTCCGCCCGCTTCCGTAGATGCCGTGGAGCGCGAGCAGCCAGCTCGCCGCCCCACCCTGCGGCGGCGTAACCGCCGTATAGTTCAGTAGAGATGCCATCAATCGTCATTCAGATAATCCCGCCCTGAGCACGGTCCGCCCATCCGGCGACCCGCCGTCTCCGCGCCAGTTGCGCCGATCAGGGGGATGGGAAGAGATCACCAGTGATCTGCCGTCACGCGTTCAGCGTGTATCCCTTCGCGAGCGCCCGGTAGTCCTCCACCTGCGCCCGCTCCCAGGTCTCGTCGCGCCCCAGCTCGCGGGCGAGCAACCGCGCCACGGCGGGCGCCGCCTCCATGCTGGCGCGAGCATCCAACAACAACAACCGGCTCCGGCGGGCGAGAAAATCCTCGACCGTTCTCGCCATCTCGTGGCGCGCAGCCCAGACGACCTCTCCGGCGGTCACCTCGTGTTGCGGGTGCAGCTTCTCCGCGAGCGCCGGCTCCTCTCGCAGCAGCGCCTGGATTGCCGGCGCATCCGAGCCATACTCGCGTAGCGGCCCGAACTGCTCGGCGTTGCGGTGATATCCGTGAATGTGCAGATCGCTGGTGACGCATTCGCGCTCTTCCAAGCCGGCGACCAGAGCCGCCTGGTCGACCGTATCCTCGGCCATCTTCCGATAGGTCGTCCACTTCCCGCCGGCGATCGTCACCAGCCCGGTGGCCGAGATGTGCAGTGTATGATCCCTCGCGAGGGCGGCGGTGCCGTTCGCCGCACCGCCGTCGTTCACCAGCGGACGCAGCCCCGCGAAGGTACTGAGGACGTCCTCGGGACCCGGATCGCGAGTCAGGTATCGCCCGGCGTGCTCCAGAAGGAATTCGAGCTCCGCTGCCATGGGCCGAGGCTCGAGGGGGGTGTCGGACACCGGTGTGTCGGTGGTGCCAACGACCACCCTGCCCAACCACGGGATGGCGAAGAGTACCCGGCCATCGTCGGTTTTCGGCACCATGATCGCCGAGTCTCCCGGGAGGTACTCACGATCGAGCACGATGTGCACGCCCTGGCTCGGGGCGATCATCGGTGGCGCCTGTGGATCATCCATGCGACGCAGCGCGTCCGCGAATACGCCGGTGGCGTTGACCACTACGCGGCCCCGGACCTCGTACTCCTCGCCGCTCTCCACATCGCGCGCTCGAACCCCGACCACCTCGCCGGCGTGCTTGAGCAGGTCGACCACCTGCATGTAGTTCAGCACCACGGCGCCCTGCTCGGCCGCGGTGCGGGCCATGGCTATGGCGAGGCGGGCGTCATCGAACTGGCCGTCGTAGTAGATGACTCCGCCGATGAGCCCGTTGGGCTCGATGGTGGGGAGGAGCTCGAGCGTGCGCTCCTTGGAAATCACGCGCGAGCGTCCGAAGCCCTGCCGTCCTGCGAGCAGGTCGTACATCTTGAGACCGATGCCGTAGAACGGTCCTTCCCACCAGTCGTAGGTAGGAACGACGAAGGGGAGGTTGCGGACGAGATGAGGCGCGTTGGCGAGGAGCAGCCCTCGCTCCTTCAGCGCCTCGAGGACGAGGGAGACGTTCCCCTGCCGCAGGTAGCGAACACCACCGTGCACGAGCTTCGTGCTCCGGCTGGAAGTCGCTTTGGCGAAATCGCTCTGCTCGAGCAGCAGGGTCCGGTAGCCGCGGGAAGCGGCATCGATCGCGACGCCGAGCCCGGTTGCGCCCCCTCCAACGATGATGAAATCCCAATCTTCAGGGGAGGCACGAAGCGCCCCCAGCATTACATCACGGTGCATGCGGTCTCTCGCTAGCGGTGCGGCGGAGCAGCCAGAGGCGTCGCGGGGCGCTACTTCTCGGCCTCCTTCAGGCGCTCGTCGAGCAACTCGCGCATGCGCCGGAGGTCCGCCCGGGTGAGTTGCCGGTCCGATACCAACTGCGTCAGGAGCAGCTCGGGCGATCCGCGAAAGACCTTGCGAGTGAGGCGCCGTAGCGCACTCTCGCCAGCCTCCGACCGCTGGACCCGCGCAAAGTACCGGTGCGCTCTCCCCTCCTCCTGGTGCCCCACGTGCCCCTTCTCCTCCAGCACACGCAGGACGGTCAGAACGGTCGTGTAGGCCAGCCTGTCCGGCAGCGCGGCGCGCACCTCGGCCACCGTCGAGGGGCCGCGCTCCCACAACACCGCCATGATGTCCAGCTCGCGTTCCGTAAAGATGATGTCCATGCAGAGATGATACCCTCCAGCGGCTACGTCGACAACTACTAATTTAGTAAGCCGACCTACAGCCTTGCACCGAGGGCTGGCTTCTACACGCCGCTGAACGCGCTGAACCCGCCGTCTACCGGGATGATGGCCCCGGTGACGAACGAGGCGGCGTCGCTGCAGAGCCATTGGATCGCACCGTTCAGCTCCTCGGGATCTCCGAACCGTCCCATGGGAGTCTTCGCGATCACCGCCTGCGCCCGCTCCGTGTAGCTGCCGTCCGGATTCACCAGCACAGCCCGGTTCTGCTTGGAGATGAAGAACCCGGGCGCGACCGCGTTCACCCGGATCTCCGGGCCGCACTGCCGCGCCACGTCCGCGGCCAGCCAGCGGGTGAAGTTGTCGATCGCAGCTTTGGCGACCGAGTAGCCCATCACGCCACTCAGCGCCTGCGTCGCGGCCATCGACGAGATGTTCACGATCGACCCCTTCCCCTGCTCCGCCATCACCTCGCCGAAGACCAGGGAGGGGATGATGGTCCCGTGGAGGTTGAGTCGCACCACCTCGTCGAGCGCATCGAGAGGCAGACCGAAAACCGGTACGTTGTCGGTCCGGGCCCGAGCGATGTTGCCTCCGGCGGCGTTGATGAGGATATCGATCCGATCCCACCGTTCGAGCAGCTCATCGCGCGCCGCGCGGAGCTGCGCCTCGTCCAGCACGTCGGCGGAAATGCCTACCGCATCGATGCCGCTCTCGCGAAGCTCCGCAGCCGCCGTTTGGGCCAGGTCCCGCTGCCGGCCCAGGATCGCGATGCGCGCTCCGGCCCGGCCAAGGCCGCGTGCAATGCTCCCTCCCAGCACTCCGTAGCCCCCCGTGACGATGGCCACGCGGTCGGTGAGATCGAAGTTCGCCCCGCCGCTCACGCACCCACCTCAGCGCTCGACGCACCGCCTTCCGCCCCCGGCGTCCATCGCGCCAGCACATCCCGAACGCCTTGCAGGTGGGCCCGCATCCTGTCCACCGCCAGCGCCTCGTCGCGGGCCTCGATGGCTTCCAGGATGCCGACGTGCTCGGCGTAGTCCTGCTGCCAGAAGCCATAGATGTCCAGAATCGCCCGCTGCTCGTCCTGAAAGAGATCGGAAAGCACCGTCAGGATCTGCCTCAGCACGGTGTTTCCTGAGGCAATAGCGATCTGCTGATGAAAGCTGAGGTTGGTGGGCGTTAGGACCTCGGGGTTCGAGAGGTTCGCATGGGCCTGCGCCAGCAGGCGTCGCATCTCTTCGAGATGCTCCTCTTGAGCGTGACGGGCTGCCAGGGCCACCGTCTTCAGCTCGACCGGGATCCGTGCGTCCACGAGGTCGATCAGCAGCTTCTTGGACACTTTGCCCGTGTAGATCGGATTCGTCACGACGAGAGCATCCTGATTCTTCCCCACGTAGACCCCGGAGCCGTGCCGGATGTCGACTGTCCCGACCGTCTGGAGCTTCTTCAACGCCTCGCGCAGGGTGGCATGTCCGACGCCGAACCGGCGGGCCATCTCGTTGATGGGGGGAAGGCGATCCCCTTCGCCATACCCTCCCTCGACAATCAGCAGCTTGATGCGCTGAGCGAGGCCATCGGAGAGACTCTGCCGGGGAAGGGGTTCGTAGGCATTCAGCATGCTGGAGGCTTGGCTCAGAAGGAAGGGACGGTCATGAAATGCCGGGTGGGGATGGGTTTACGGTAGCTTTGCCCGCACTGCGCGTCAACGCAGGCAGTGCGGGCGGTTTTCGCTCGAAAGGGCTGCCGCCTGAACGGTGCGTCAGTCCGGCAGCGGACGGATCATGATGTTCCGGTAGTGCACCCGGCTGTTCGGATCGTGGGCCTGAATCGCGACCGTGCCGCTGGAGAGGACCCGTCCCGACATGTCGTCGCGCTCGACGTTCTCCGGCTCGGTGTAGTCGACCACTTCCTCTCCGTTGACCAGCACGCGTACGCGCTTCCCCTGCACGATCACGTGCTGGGTGAACCACTCTCCGTCACGCGCCGGCGAGACGTTCATCACGTCCTCGACCGCGTAGAGGCTTCCGGTTCGACGCGGATCGGAGTGGCTGTTGTTGACCTGGACCTCGTAACCTTTGGATGGCCAGCCTGACTCCTGGAACTCGGTGTGGAAATACATCCCCGAGTTAGCCTGTGGGTAGGTGAGGATGTCCGCCTTCCACTCGAAGTTGCGGAAATTGTGGTTCTCGACCGGGCCCACGTAGAAGAGGTGCGCGCGAGGCCCCTGCACCACGAGCACTCCGTCCTCCACACGGAAGCTGGACGGGTTCTCACTGGCCCGCCACCCATCCAGGGTCTTTCCGTCGAAGATCGAGATCCATCCCTCGTCCTCCTCCTGGGCCTGGGCTTGAACACTTGCGCATCCCAGCGCAAGCAGCACGGCGGCTCCCACGGCAGGTAGATGTCGCATCTGCATCTTCCTCGTTCCCCGGGTGAAAGGTTACTCCTCGGGCTCGAGCGGGCGGAGAACGCCATTGAGCGCATCGGTACGCTGCCGCACCTCCGCCAGCTTGGTCTTGACGTTCCCCACCGTTGCCTCCACGTCCACCAGAAGGTCCCGTGACACGTACGCGGACAGGTCGATCACCTCTGCCTCCACGTCACCGACGTAGGCTTCCAGTTCGCTGACCGCGGCGGCGAGGCCTTCTGCCTGCTGCTCCGAATCGGCGACCTGGGTCTCCAGCTCCACCAGCCGCTCCTGCATGAACATCATCTGCTCTTCGAGCTGCTGGCGGGCGTTGTCCTGGCAGCCGAGCACCGCCAGCGCCAGCAGCAGAGCCAGCGCACCGATTCGCTTCATCGAGACCTCGTCGAGTGGAAACGTACCGTGGAAGCGACGATATCAGATGGAGAGCACGCGGGCCAGAGCAAAGCCGTCGTAGCCCTTCATGCCGACGGTTTGGATCACGGTTGCCTCGAGACGCGGATCTTCGCCGAGGCGCTCGTGCAGCCGGCGCGTGGCTTGGATTGCGGGGTCCTCACTACGCGCATCGATGATGGCACCGCTACGCACGACATTGTCGACGATGATGAGACTGCCTGGGCGCGAGAGCTTCAGCGCCCACTCCAGGTACTCCGGATTGGACGATTTGTCGGCGTCGATGAAGATCAGGTCGAACGGGGCGAGTCCTTCCTCCGCGATCGTGGCGAGCGAATCCAGTGCCCTCCCCACCCGTACCTCCACCTGCTCCGTCAAACCAGCGTGCTCGAGGTTGGCGCGGGCAACCTCGGCGTGACGAGGCTCCAGCTCCAGAGTGATCAACCGTCCCTCCGGAGGGAGCGCCCGCGCGAGCCAGATCGTGCTGTATCCACCGAGCGTCCCGATCTCGAGGATCCTGCGCGCTCCCTGCAGCCTGGCGAGCAACATCAGCAGCTTGCCCTGGAGGGGAGAAACCTGGATGGCGGGTAGCTCAGCCGCGCGGCTCCTCTCCAGCGCGTCCTCGAGGATCGGGTCGTCGCCCACGAGGTGCCCGACGAGGTACCCGTCCACGGCGGTCCAGATCTCGTCCGTCATCCCACCCCCTCGTTGATTTCAGGTTTCGTGATACCGGCATGATCGTGCCCGTTCGGCCTTGCTGCAAGACGCAATAGACCTCGCCGATCCCCGAAGCTTCCTGCTTCGTCCCAGTTGCCGCTCAGCCCGTCCCCGGCGGCTTTGATCGGGGACATCGTGACCTAGCTTGATCAGCGAACCGGCACCTTCGTGCGGGCTAGCAACCTTCGCCAAGGTCGCGGAATCAATCCTCGGTGTCGGAGACCTCACGGCCCGTAGTCCCGCACAGTATTCCTCCCAGGAGGTAACCTTGAAGCACCCCGCCCACCTCGCCGCCGCCTTACTGGTCGTCACTCTCGCGTGCGCGTCGGCACCCACCGCCTTTGCCTCCGTCCAGCGGCCCACCGGCCCGCGTGATGTGGTCACCCACTCGGAGCTCGTCGCCAGCGGGCGGGCGAACCTCCTCGACTACGTCCGACTGCACCGGCCCTCGTGGCTGCGCACCCGCGCGGTCACGGGCGAGGTGGTGGTGTACCTGGATGGGATCCGGATGGGTGGACCCGAGGCCTTGCAGGAGATCCGTCCGGAGATGGTCGCCGAGGTGCGTCACCTCGATGCGCGGGAGGCCACCACGCGCTGGGGTACCGGACACACCGAAGGAGCGATCCTGGTGGTAACCGGCCGGACGAGCCGGTCCGAGGCCTCCGCGGACGCATAGCCGCCCACCTGACCACGGAGCCTCTGCTCCCGCGGGACCGACCGCGGATCTGCGGTAGATCCTGGATCCGGCGCCGGCATCCTCCGCTGGGCTCGAGCTGGGTGCAATCCTCGAACACGGGTGAGGAGTCCACCGGGTATCGCTAGTGGATGTCGCGCGCCGATCCAGGCCGGCAAAGTGCCTCAACGCGCTCGAACGACAGCTCTTCCGTTGGCCGTGCCGACAGGCACAAGCGCGGGCTGCGGCTTTTTTGAGAGGTCCGGCCGGGCGCCGGCGTGCCTGAGACCAACCGGTCACGCGGAGCGATCGATCCACTCCTGGATCCGATGCCGATAGCCTCCGCTGGACTCCAGCTTGGTGCCGTCCTCCAACACCAGCACGAAGGCTCGATTGGAGAGGCTCTGGATCTCGCGCACCCGATCCAGATTGACGATCGTCGAGCGATGAATGCGGAGGAACCGACGCGGATCCAACTTCCGCTCGAGCGCCGACATCGTCTCGCGAATGAGGTGCGATTGTTTGCCCGCGTGCAGCGCCGCGTAGTTGCCTTCCGCTCCGATCCAATCCACCGATGAGACGCGGACGAAGATCAGCCGGTGGCCTACCCGCACGGCGAACCGGTCCGGGTACCCCGACCCGGAGCGCGCCGCCAGCGTGCGCAAGAGGGCCTGCAGGTCGGGGATCTCGCCGTTGTCGCGCCGGTGATCCACCTGCGCTCTCGCTCGCTGGATCATCGCACGGAATCGCTCCGGTGCGACCGGCTTCAGCAGGTAGTCCACTGCGTGCGCGTCGAAGGCGCGCAGAGCGAACTCGTCGTGGGCGGTGACGAAGACCACCACCGGCAGCTCCTCGGGTCCGATCGCTTCGACCACGTCGAACCCCGTCATCCCGGGCATCTGTACGTCGAGCAGCACCACGTCCGGTCGCTCCGCCAGAATCGCCTGCGCCGCCTCCTCTCCGTCGTCGCAGGCAGCAACCACTTCCACCTCCTCCTCGGCCGCCAGCAGGTCGGCCAGCCGCTGCCGCGCCAGCGGCTCATCGTCGGCGTAGAGAACTCGCAGCTTCATGCGCCCACCGAGGCTGTCGTGTACAGGTCCGCCGGGCGATACGGGAGCTGCAGCTCCACCAGCGTTCCGCCCTCGGCGCGGGGCTCGATCCGTAGCGACGCCGTGCCTCCGTAGAGCTGTTCCAGGCGGGCACGGATGTTCGCCAGGCCGACGCCGTTGCTTGCCGTGCGATCCGATGGTCCGGGTCCGACGCCGTTGTCACGCACGCGGATCACCAGGGTCTCGCCCTGCAGGGAGCTGCCGATGCAGATCCAACCAGGTCCCCGCAGCGGGGCGATGCCGTGACGGATCGCGTTCTCGATCAGCGGTTGCAACACGAGGTGCGGGACTCGGGCGTCCAGCGTTTCCGGATCACTCTGGATCTCGATCGTCAAGCGCTCCCCGAAGCGGGTCTGTTCTATCTCCAGATACGGGCCGAGCAGCTCCAACTCCTCCTGGAGGGTCACCTCCTGGTGTTGGCGGTGTGCGAGCGTGGTGCGCAGCAGGTCTCCGAGGCAGGAGATCATGCGGTCGGCTCGTGCGGGCTCGTGATGAACAAGGGTGGAGATCGCGTTGAGCGTGTTGAACAGGAAGTGCGGCTGGATCTGGCTCTTGAGGGCCTGGAGCTGGGCTTCCACCAGCCGCGTCTCCAGGGCGGAGGCCGCCAGGGCCAGCCGCGAGGCCTCCAGCGCCAACTGCGATGCCCTCAGCTCCCGGTCCCGATAGCGACGGTAGAACTCGATCGCGTAACCCACCCCGACCAGTGAGAAGTGGAAGAGCAGGTTGAACGGAAGGATGTGGAGGAAGACCGACGGCTCAGGCAGAGAAGGGATCCAGCCAAGCAAGTAGGCGGCGCCATTGGCGCCCCAGAAGCGGCTGAGCAGAACTCCCAGGCCCGTCACTACGTGCAGCGCAACCGCCCGCCCCCAACTCCCGCGACCGATGGCAATCCTGCGCGCCAGCCACAGCGCCGCCAATGCCACCAGCGACCACGAATACATGTCGAGGATGGCGATGGGCAGCGCCTCGCCCCAGGTGGAAGGGCCCGCGCTCTCGCGATAGAAGAGGACCCGCGGCGCCGCCAGCAGGATGCCGAAAGTGGTCCAGAAGGCCCAGAAGGCGACCCACCAGATCCGGCGTCGAGCCCGCGGATCCAGCGGGGGCAGGGGAGCCGAGCCGTCGGCGCCCGGCGTAGGCTGCAACATGCTCATCGATCAGGCGCCGTGTGCGCTCGGAAGGTGCTACCGCAGTGGCCGAAGTATAATGCCAGCTCCCCCCGAAACCATGTTTTCGAGGGATCGGCCTGCGCTCTTTTGGGCCGAATACTGCAATCCGGTGGACGAACGATTGCAGGCGGCTTGCTGGTCGTGATGCGCTTCGACTACCTTCGCGGGTAACCTCCCGCCCCCCTCCATCCGCCGCTCGCACGCATGACACCGGAATACGAGAAACTGGGAGCGTTCTACCTGGGCCGCGAGATCGACGCCGCCACGGGCAAAGAATCGGACGACATTCTCCTTTACAACTCCCGCGACCTGACCACTCACGGGGTGATCATCGGGATGACGGGAAGCGGCAAGACGGGTCTGGGGATCTCCCTGCTCGAAGAAGCAGCCATGGACCGGATCCCGGTCATCGCGATCGATCCCAAGGGAGACCTCGCAAACCTCCTGCTCACCTTCCCCGATCTCTCTCCCGAGGACTTCCTCCCCTGGGTGAATCGCGACGCCGCGCGCCAGGCCCAGCTCAGCCCCGAGGCCTTCGCCGCGCAGGAGGCGGAAAAGTGGCGCGGTGGGCTGGCGGACTGGCACCAGGACGGCGAGCGCATCCGTGCCCTGCGCGAACACGCCGAGTTTGCCGTCTATACACCGGGGAGCTCCGCTGCCCGACAGGTCTCGCTGCTCAGCTCGTTCGAGGCACCCGCTCCCGCCCTGCTGCAGGATGCGGATGGCTTCCGCGAGCGTCTGCAGAGCACCGTGACCGGTCTGTTGGGGTTGCTGGGAATCGACGCCGATCCCATACGCAGCCGCGAGCATATCCTCCTCTCGGCCATCCTCGATGAGGCCTGGCGCCGCGGTGCTGGGATGGATCTCGGGGAGCTGATCGCCGCGATCCAGAATCCCCCTATCACCCGGCTGGGGGTGATGGAGCTGGAGAGCGTCTACCCCTCGAAGGACCGGTTCGAGCTGGCCATGCTGCTCAATGGCCTGCTGGCCTCGCCGGGGTTCCAGAGCTGGCTCGAGGGGGAGCCGCTCGACATCCCCTCGCTGCTGTACAGCCCTGCTGGGAAGCCGCGGGTGACGATCTTCTCCATCGCCCACCTCGGCGATGCCGAGCGGATGTTCTTCGTCACCCTTCTCCTGTCGACCGTGACGGCGTGGATGCGCACGCAGCCGGGCACGGACAGCCTGCGGGCGCTCGTCTATATGGACGAGATCTTCGGCTTCCTCCCTCCGGTAGCGAACCCGCCCTCCAAGGCGCCGATGCTCACCCTGCTGAAGCAGGCCCGAGCTTTCGGCGTGGGATTGGTGCTCGCGACGCAGAATCCGGTGGATCTCGACTACAAGGCGCTGGGCAACGCCGGCACCTGGTTCATCGGGCGGCTGCAGACCGAGCGCGATAAGCAGCGGGTGCTGGAGGCGCTGGATGGGGCGATGGCCGGCTCGGCACCGATGGACCACGCGGAGCTGGACCGCCTGGTCTCGGGGCTGGGCAAGCGTGTGTTCCTGCTGCACAACGTCCATCGGGGGGCGCCACGGCTCTTCACCACCCGCTGGGCCATGTCCTACCTGGCCGGCCCGATGACGCTCAACCAGCTGCGCCTCTTCGGCCCCGCGGCGTCCGCTCCGGCCACCTCGGGTGCCGGCCCGGGTGCTGATCCACATCCGTCGGACAGCACACGGGCAGCAGCCGACAGTGTCGGCAACACCCCGACAGCGGCGGCTCGGCCTGCCAGCAACGGTCCGACGGCGGCTGCTGCCGGTGCCATCGGCTCAGGCGCCGTGCGAAGCGCTGGGGGCGCGGCGCGGCCGATCCTCCCGCCGGAGATCACTCAGCTGTTCGCCCCGATGGACGGGTCGGCTGAGCAGACCGAGTATTACCCCGCCGTGCTGGCGGCGATGGAGGTACGCTATTCGTCGGCAAAGCACGGCGTCGATGAATCTCGGCAGGTGCAGGTCGTGGTGCCTCTTGAAGACGGGGTGATCCCCTTCTCGACGGAGCGGGCCGAGCAGACGGAGCTCTCCCTGGAGCAGCTCTCGGCCGAACCCGTGAGCGGAGCGACCTTCGCTCCCCTGCCGGCCGAGGCCGCGCAGCCACGCAGCTACCCCCGGTGGGGCAAGGAGCTGGTGCGCTGGGCGCGGGGCGCGATGCCCCTCACCCTGCTCGAATCCAATAAGCACCGGGTCTGCTCCCGTCCGGACGAGAGTGAGCGCGATTTCAGGATGCGGCTGGCCGACCTGGGTCGCCAGGCCCGGGACCGCGAGGCCGAGCGTCTGCGCGAGAAGTTCGAAGGGCGCTTCCGCACCCTCGAGGACCGCCTTCGGCGGGCGGAGCAAGCGGTGGAGAAGCGGGAAGCCCGTTCGCAGGAGGCGATACTGAGTACGGGTCTGGCGGCGCTCGGGGCGATCGCCGGCGCCCTGACGGGCGGAAGGAGGAAGCGGGGTGGAGGACTCCTGGGAGCGTTCCTGGGAAGCGGTCGAGGACGCGCGGGGACGGCCGTGCGCGGCGTCGCCCGCACCGCGCGCAGCCGTCAGGAGATCGAGCACGCGGAGGAGACGGTGGAAGCCATACAGGCGCAGATCGCCGAGCTCGAGCGCGAGTTTGAGGAAGAGCTTCAACGCCTCGAGACGGCTGCCGACTCCGAGGAGCAGCTCGAGACCGTGACCCTTCGCCCCGCCCTCAGCGCGATCTCGCTGCGGACAGTGGCGCTGCTGTGGAGGCCCACGTAGGGCCGAACTTCGCCTGGAATTCCTGTGCGGGCGACTTGAGGGTGCCACAAGGTCGTCGAGGATCCCCCACTGGCTGGGTACCCGACTGTGGGGGCGCCCGCACGCCGACACTGCTAATCGCCGCGTCCGGAACCCTCAGGATTCTCGTGCGGGCGGCCACACGGGCAACCCCGGCGGGCAATTCCCTGCCAGGTGCCCGTCTGAAGCCGGCCGCCAAGCCGTCATCGCGCCGGATCGTCAGCCTTCATCACCTCTTCCGCCCCGTATACTCCAACAACCATTCCATGGATGGCCGTAAGCTTCCATCCTCCCGCAGGAGGTTGGCACCGAAGCGGCCTCGCCAGAGGCCGGGACGCCATCCCCACAAGGTGATCCCCGACACCGCCGGGTGCTCCCAGAAAATCGGGAAGATCCGCTGATACTCCGAGAGCTGTCGAGCGTCGTCCTCGCCGTCGACATCCATCTCCATGACCTGAATCGGCAGGCCCGTCGCGGCCAGCCGATCGAGGTTGCGCCGCATCACCTCTGAGGATCCGGTAGTAGAGAAGGAGTGCCCCTGGATCCCGATCACCTGGATGAGATCTTCCGCCTGTAACAGACGAATGATCTCCAGGTAGCGGTCGGTGGTCTCGTCGTTGTTGATTACGCTGTACTCGTTCAGCACCAGCGCCGCTTCGGGGAAGTGGCGCCGCGCCATCCGGAAGGCATTCAGCACCCAATCCCAGCCGGACTCTCCCTCTCCCCCCAGCGCTTCGATGTAGTCTCCGGCCCCGCGGTCCTCCGCATTGCGCTTTCGCGGAGGATCGTGGATCGGCTCGTTCACTACCTCCACGAAATCGATCTCCGGGTAGCGCTCCGCGATCGCCGCCATCCGCTCCTCGATCTCCTCGAGTTGCTCGTGCGGCGGCAGCTCCTCGATCCAGGCCGGCTGCTGATTGCCCCAGACGAGCACATGAAAGCGGAATGGCAGGCCGTTCTGCTGCGCAGCCTCGTAGGCCTCGTCCAGGATCCGCCAGTCGAACTCGTCCCGGCGCGGCTCCATGTTTCGCCACTTGCCGGCGTTCTCCGGGGTGATCTGGTCCCAATACTTCAGGAAATCCGCAGCCTGGCGCGGTGACCACACATTCCCCAGAAACTTCGTCGTGGCCGGCACCGTCGCACTGTCCCGCGCGACCTCCTGGGCCGAAATTGGGGCGGGCGCCGTCAGCCAGACCAGCGCGGCCGCGATGCCGACCGCCCACCTTCCCCACGTCCTCTCGACTACGCGGCGCACCACACCGTTGCGATCCGCCATCGCCGCCTCCGACAGAGATGGAAGCCATCCAGGATCAGTGAACCTCTTTACCCTTCCAAGCCGATCTTCAGTCGCCCGACCCCAGCACCACCTTCAGCTGCTCGACGGCGAAATCCAGATCCTCCTCCGTCACGACCAGCGGCGGCGCCAGACGAATCACGTAATCGTGGGTTTCCTTGCAGAGCATCCCCCGCTCCTGCAGCGCTTCGCAGAACGAGCGGGCGGGCGTATCCAGCTCGATTCCGATCAGCAGACCCCGTCCCCGGATCTCGCGAATGGCCGGATGCCGGAGCTCCGCCTGCAGGCGGGCCAACAGCGCCGCACCCAGCCGAGCCGAGCGCTCTACCAATCCCTCGTCACGGATCACTTCCAGAGCGGTACGCGCCACCGCGCAGCCGAGCGGGTTGCCGCCATAGGTGCTGCCATGGCTACCCGGCTTGAAGACATCGATCACCTCGGCGCGCCCGACGATGGCGGACACCGGGTAGAATCCGCCCGATAGCGCCTTGCCCAGAATGTAGACGTCCGGAACGACTCCCTCGTGGTCGCAGGCGAAGCGCTTACCGGTCCGCCCCAGACCCGTCTGGATCTCGTCGGCGAGCATCAGCACGTTGTTCGCCCGGCAGATCTCCTCCACCGCGCTCAAATAGCCGTCGGGGGGGATGTTGATGCCTGCCTCGCACTGAATGGGCTCGAAGAGGAAGGCACAGGTCTCCGGGCGGATCGCGGCGGCGAGTGCCTCCGCGTCGCCGAATGGGACAGTGATGAACCCAGGCGTGAAGGGACCGAACCCCTGACGATATTCAGCGTCCGAGGAGAACCCGACGATGGTCGTCGTGCGCCCGTGGAAGTTGTTGGCGCAGACGATGATCTCCGCCTTGCCGTCGGGAATCCCCTTCACCTCGTAGCCCCACCTCCGCGCCGCCTTGATCGCGGTCTCGACCGCTTCCGCGCCCGTGTTCATGGGGAGCACGCGATCCATGTCGCACAGCTCCGCGAGCTCCTTGCAAAAGAGCGGCAGCTGGTCGTTGCGGAAAGCGCGCGAGGTCAGGGTCACCCGGTGGGCCTGTCGGACCAGGGTTTCCAGGATGCGAGGGTGGGCGTGTCCCTGGTTCACCGCCGAGTAGGCGCTGAGGCAGTCCAGGTAGCGACGGCCGTCGACGTCGTAGACCCAGGGGCCTTCTCCGCGTTCTATGACCACGGGGAGCGGATGATAGTTGTGTGCTCCCCAGCGATCCTCCAGTTCGATCAGCTCAGCGCTGCGTGTAGACGTGGCGTTGCCATTCATTGCGGGTCATCGGTGTGGTGTGGCAGACCGGCGGGGGTCGGCACCGCCGACCCGTTCGGCCAAGTTAGCGTATTGCTGAGCGACCCGCACGACCCTCGGAGCGCAATCGATCGCACCAGATGAAACATTACG
The DNA here is from genome assembly GCA_036375715.1 of Longimicrobiaceae bacterium. NCBI lineage: Bacteria > Pseudomonadati > Gemmatimonadota > Longimicrobiia > Longimicrobiales > Longimicrobiaceae > Longimicrobiaceae bacterium. The sequence continues at coordinate 210,067 of DASVBS010000081.1, forward strand.
ATTGTACCGAGCGAAGGTTGGCGGTTGACTTGCCGGCCGGTAGCTTGACCAGGGGTAGCGCATCTTGCTTGGTGTCATGTCCGTACATCCATCTCCGGACCGTCCTGACGACTCCCCTCCGGGCGCGCTCGCGCGAGCGCGGGACCTCGTGCTGCGCTATGGTTGGAACTCCACCGCCTACCAGATCCTGAACCCGGGCATCCGCCACTGGTTCAGCCCCGACGACGACGCCGTGGTCGGCTTCGTGGACTGTCATGGTGTGCGGGTGGTAGCCGGCGCACCGATCTGCCCCACCGAGAGAATGCCCACCGTGGTCACGAAGTTCGAGAGCGAGACCGCGGCTGCTGGTCTGGAAATATGCTACTTCTGTGCTGGAACTCGGCTCCTCTCGTCCAGCGGGGGGAATCGCCACCGTCCGATACTCATCGGTGCGCAGCCGGCCTGGGATCCTCACGAATGGGAGGAGATGCTCCGCACTCACGCCTCCCTTCGGGCCCAGCTGAATCGCGCGCGCAACAAGGGCGCCGAGGTTCACGAGTGGCCGGCGGCGCAGGCGGGGGCGGACACTCGTCTGCGCGAATGCCTGCAGGAGTGGCTCTCCACACGCGGCCTCCCCCCACTGCACTTTCTCGTGGAGACCCGGACGCTGGAGCGTCTGTATGATCGGCGGGTCTTCGTTGCCCTGCGGCAGAACGAGCTGGTCGGCTTCCTCGTCGCGTCGCCCATCCCGGCGCGTGGAGGCTGGTTGATTGAACAGATCATCCGCGGGTCGGGCGCGCCGAACGGCACTTCCGAGCTGCTGATCGATGCGGCCGTGCGCGGCATCGCCGAAGAGGGAAGTCACTACGTGACTCTCGGGCTCTCCCCGCTTTCCGCGCGCGCGGGAGCTCTGGGAGAGGGCGGACCGCAGTGGCTGCGATTTCTCCTGACCTGGATGCGCGTGCACGCCCGCCGCTTCTACAACTTCGAGGGGCTCGAGATGTTCAAGGCGAAGTTCCGCCCAGCCATCTGGGAACCGATCTTCGCCGTCGCCGTGGGGCAGCGGTTCACACCGCACCTGCTCTACGCGGTGGCCGACGCCTTCAGCGATCGCTCCGTCCCATCCACCATTGCCCGAGCCATGCTGGGGGCGGTCCGGCAGGAGCTGCGCTGGGCGGGAGCGGGCATCGTTCGCAGGGGACGATCGTCAGTGTAGAAGACTGTAGAGGGCTGTTGACCGGCCGCGCGGCGTGGCCCAACCCTGGCAGCAACACACCGTTACTGACGCGCTGGACCGGCAACCGCCCCCTTTGCCGTCCCTCAGAGCTCGTGACCTCGACCTCCTGGCTCGATGAAGATCGCAGTCTTCAGCACGAAACCGTACGACCGCGTCGCTCTCGAGCAGGCGAACCGCCGCCACGGTCACGAGCTCACCTTCCTGGAGCCGCGGCTCACCGAGACCACCGTCGAGCTCGCCCGCGGCTTCGACGCGGTCTGCCCTTTCGTGAACGATGAGCTGAGCGCCACCGTGATCGCGGCCCTTGCCGCGAACGGCATCCGTCTACTCACCCTCCGTTCCGCCGGCTTCAACCACGTCGACCTGGCCGCGGCGACCCAGCACGGAATCACCGTGACCCGGGTTCCGGCGTACTCACCGCACGCGGTGGCGGAACACGCCGTGGCGCTGATGCTGACCCTGAACCGCAAGCTCCATAGGGCGCATGTCCGGGTGCGGGAGGGGAACTTCTCCCTCGAGGGGCTACTCGGTTTCGACGTTCACGGAAAGACCGTCGGCGTCGTAGGTACCGGGGCGATCGGGACAGTCTTCTGTCGCATCATGGCCGGCTTCGGGTGCCGCCTGCTCGGGCACGATCCGTTTCCGAACGACGAGGTCCTGCGCCTGGGCGGCGAGTACGTGCCGCTGGAGGATCTCCTTGCCGCCTCCGACATCGTCGCCCTGCACCTGCCACTCACGCCTGATACTTACCACCTCATCGACGCCGCAGCCCTGGCGCGAATGAAGCCGGGAGCGATGCTCATCAACACCAGCCGCGGCGCCCTGGTGGATGCGCGCGCGCTGATCGACGCGCTCAAGAGCGGCAAGCTGGGAGCGCTCGGACTGGATGTTTACGAGGAAGAAGCCGATCTCTTCTTCGAGGATCTCTCGAACTCGGTCATCCAGGACGACGTCTTCGCCCGACTGCTCACCTTTCCGAACGTGCTCATCACCGGTCACCAGGGCTTCTTCACCCGGGAGGCGCTGGCCAACATCGCCGAGACGACACTCGCCAACGCCACCGCCTTCGAGCGCGGCGAAGGTGAGATCCACATGGTGAAGCTGGAACAGGTTCGCGCACAGCGCACCGGGTAGTGTCCCCCGGGTGTGACGGACTGCGTCCCCCGGAGGGTACGACGTCACCCCGACGGCGCGCGCGCACCTGAGATCCATCACTTTTGCCGACAACCGCTTACGCGCCAAGCAGGGCATCTGGCCCGAAGCTTTCGCCTTTCCGTACGTAGACAGAAGCTGGTGATACGCATAGCTTTCCGGCATTTTCCGGCATCGCCGGGGCCGCGGGAAGTGCTTGCGCGGCTTGCGATCGTACTCGCTCTGGAATCCCTCCGGATGAAGAAGCTGATCTTCGCCATCGCCCTGCTCGCCCCGGCTCAGCTCGCCGCGCAAACCGGCAGCACACTGAGCCCGTTCGTGGCCAGCGATGGCAGTATCAGCGGCACCCCCATGCTCGTGGGGGCGAACTACACTCGCGAGTACGGCTGGCTGGGACTGCGGTTGGGCGGCTTCGTGGACGTCGGCTCCACCCCGCTCGGCGGCGATTCGGGGGATGGCACCAGCCGGGTGGGCGTCTTCGGAGCAGACCTGGACGCCCTCCTCTTCGCTGGCAGCCCAGCTTCTCCCAACGCGTCGGTCATCCCTTACCTGCTCGCCGGCGTGGGTATACAGACCCTGACCGGTACAGTTGGCTCCTCGTTCACCACCTCGTACAGCTACGGCGTCGGCCTGCGCACTCCGCTGGCGAGCTGGCTCTCCCTGGACGGCGAGGCGCGTTACCGGCAGCCACTTGCCGCCGACGTCATCGACGTACCGGAAGAGGTCGGAAGCGGGCTCGAATTCCGGTTCGGAATCAGCATTCGCACCAGCGGAGCTCGGCCGCGGGTGCGCGTACCCCCCGCCAGCGCACTCGCGAGTCGCCCGTTGCTGACCAGCGCCAGCGCGCCGGCGGGATCCGAGGCTGCGGCCCGCCTGCGGATCGCTGAGCGAACGCTGGACACCGCCGATGACTACCTGGGCATACGTTACACCTGGGGCGGCAGCTCGCCGAGCGAAGGCTTCGACTGCTCGGGCTTCGTCCAGTATGTCTTCGCCCGAAACGGGGTCAACCTTCCCCGGGTGTCTCAGGACCAGGCGCGGGCCGGACGGGCGCTGCCGCTGGATCTGGCTGTCTTCGAGCCCGGCGACCTCCTGGCCTTCGCCTCTCGCGGCAACCGCGTCGACCACATCGCCATCTACGCCGGGAACGGCCGGATCATCCATTCGAGCGCCAGCGGCAACGGCGTCCGCATCGACGACCTCTACAGCCAGCGCGGGCGCTGGTATCTGGACCACATGGTCGCCGCGCGCCGCGTAATCGACGGCCTGTCCGGATGGAGCCTCGGGTCCCGGTAACCCGACGCGGCAGAGATCCAGCCGAGTAACACCCGCTGCCTCTCCCCTCCCCTCGACACTCGAGCTCCACAGTGCATTCACAGGGAGTGCGCCCGGCATTGTCCCGTTGTCGCCCCGCGCCTAGTTTGGGTCGCCGCACGCACTGAAACCCTGAGCCTCGAGGTGTAGATTGGCTGACCAGAGCTTCGACGTCGTAGTCGTGGGGGCGGGTCCTGGCGGGTATATCGCTGCCATCAAGGCGGCGCAGCTCGGCTACAAGACCGCCTGCATCGAGGAGCAGTTCCTCGGCGGCGTTTGCCTCAATATCGGTTGCATTCCCACTAAAGCGCTGCTGGAGAGCGCGGCGTTTCTGACCCGTCTCGGCCACGCTGCCGACTTCGGCATCGAAGTCGGAGAGGTACGCGGTGATCTGGCTCGCGCGGTGAAGCGTTCCCGTCAGGTCTCGGACCGCCTCTCCAAGGGGGTCGGCACCCTGTTCAAGAAGTACAAGGTCACGCACGTCGAGGGGCGTGGTCGACTGCAGGGCGGCGGCCAGGTAGAGGTCACCTCCAAGGACGGGAAGAAGCAGACGCTCGCCGCCAAGCACATCATCCTGGCCACCGGGTCACGGCCGAAGGATCTGCCTTTCCTCAAGATCGATCACGATCGGGTCTGGGACTCCACCGACGCGATGATGGCGCAGGAGCCACCGAAGACGCTCGCGATTGTCGGAGCGGGTGCCATCGGCTGCGAGTTCGCGGACGTGTACGCCGCTTTCGGTACGAAGGTCACCATCATCGAGGCCCTCGACCGGGTGCTGCCGTTGGAGGACAGAGACTGCTCCGCGGTGGTCGAGAAGAGCTATAAGAAGCGGGGGATGGAGATCTACACCAGCGCGCGGCTGGAGAAGGCGGAGATCGGCAAGTCGGGCGTGAAGCTCACGGTGACGACCGCCAAGGGGGAGAACAAGGTGATCGAGGCGGAGCGCGTGCTCAGCGCCATCGGGCGCGCTCCCAACGTGGAGGACATCGGGCTGGAGACCGCGGGCGTGAAGCTGACCGACCGCGGCTTCATCCAGGTGGACGAGCAGTATCGAACCTCCGCGGAGGGGGTGTACGCGATCGGCGACGTGGCCGGTCCCCCGCTACTCGCGCACAAGGGATCGCATGAAGGAGTCGTCTGCGTCGAGGGAATCCACGGCAACAAGCAGGCGCGCGTCGACTACAACAACATCCCGAACTGCACCTACTGCCACCCCGAGGTGGCCTCCGTCGGCCTCACCGAGGAACAGGCCAGGGAGCAGGGATACGACATCCAGGTCGGCGTATTCCCCTGGATCGCGAACGGGCGCGCGCTCACCGCGGGTGAGACGGAAGGGTTCGTGAAGGTGATCCGGGACAAGAAATACTCTGAGGTCCTGGGCGCCCACATCGTGGGTCCGCATGCCACCGAGCTCATCGCCGAGTTCGTGGTGGGCCGGCACCTCGAGACCACGACCGAGGAGATGGAGAAGGCGATGCACCCGCACCCGACCCTCTCCGAGGCCGTCGCCGACGCCGCGCTGACGGCGCTGGGGCATCCGCTGAATATCTGAGGTGCAGGGCGGCGTGGGGCGGGCATATGTCACCCGCGCCGCCGTATCGGCGTTTCACCCACCCTGGCAGGTGATCTGCGGGGGCGGCCCTTGTAGCCGCCCCCGCAAATCATACCTCCTCCGCGGCGAAGGTGTCGCAGTCAGCCGGATCGCCGCTCTCGAAGCCGCGCTGGAACCAGGCTCGCCGTTGCGCCGAGGTCCCGTGCGTGAAGCTCTCCGGAACCACATATCCCTGTGCCGCCTGCTGAAGCCGATCGTCTCCGATGGCGCTCGCGGCTGTGAGGGCCTCGGCCGGGTCTTCCGGGTCGAGGAGGCTGCGCGTGCGGTTCCCCCAGACTCCGGCGAAGCAGTCTGCCTGGAGCTCCTGTCGAACCGAGAGCGCGTTGGCTTCGGCCTGTCCCACCGCCTGCGACCTCGCGCGGACGTCGTCCGAAATGCCCAGCAGCGTCTGCACGTGGTGCCCTACCTCGTGGGCAATGACGTAGGCCTGGGCGAAGTCGCCTTCCGCACCGAGCCGGTCGCGCAGCTCCTCGTAGAAGCTGAGATCGATGTACACCGCGCGGTCCAGGGGACAGTAGAAGGGGCCCATCGCGGCCTGCCCCAGCCCACAGCCGGAGGATGTGGCTCCGCTGAATAGCACGAGCGTCGGCTCCTCGTACCCGGAACCCCTGGAGGCGAAGATCTCGCTCCATGCATCCTCGGTGGTCGCCAGCACCTGAGACACCCACACCCCCGCCGAATCATCCGGTGATGGCGCCGCCGCCGACGGCGCTCCGGTGGTGGCCTGCCCGCCCTGCTCGAGCACCGCTCCGGGATCGCCGCCCAGGAGCATCACGATGAGGGCAATCACCGCGACCCCGATGCCGCCCCCGACGATTCCACCGCCCATCCCACGCCGGTCCTGGACATTCCGGCTTCGTCTGACGCCTCCGAGACGCATGCTGCCCTCCTTCGGTGACCGCGCTGTTTCCGTGGGGCAGCCAGTACGTGCAATTCGGATGCGCGAGCCGTCCGCTACGATCGGGACCCTACACCCTTGCGGCGCCCGGCGGTCGGTTTGCACCTTCCACACGCCGCCTTCCGGCGGTGCACGCTCCTTCTCTCACGGACGCGGGGAGACCGCACCCGCACCCGTGCCGCTTCGCTCCGAGGCGGTCCACGCCCACCCACCGCCGACTCCCTGTGGCCCGCAGCAACAAGATCAGCGCCGGCCTGCTGCTCTACAGGCGCACCGGGGATGGGATCGAAGTCTTCCTCGCTCACCCGGGAGGACCCTTCTGGAATCGGCGGGACCTGGGCGCGTGGACCGTGCCCAAAGGGGTCATCGAGGAAGGAGAAGACCCGCTCGCTGCCGCCCGCCGCGAGTTCGAGGAGGAGACCGGGATCGTTCCCACCGGCCCCTTCATTCCTCTGGGTAGCATCCGGCAGAAGGCAGGGAAGACGGTCCACGCCTGGGCTTGGGAGGGAGACGCCGATCCGGATGCCATCCGCAGCAACCAGATGGAGGTGGAATGGCCGCGCGGGTCGGGTATTCGCCGCCTCTACCCGGAAGTGGACCGCTGCGCCTGGTTCGAGCCCGAGGTCGCGCGCCAGAAGATCAACAGCGCCCAGGCCGAGCTGATCGATCGACTCCTGGTGACGCTCGGGCTCGCCAGGCCTGGCGACTAGCCTCTGCCGCCCGCCAGAGCTCCCATCAGGCTCGGCAGCGCTCCGACGACCCACACCAGCACTGCCAGCACGTACGACTGAACTCGCGGCACCCTGCCGAGCACCTGGGCTCCGATGGCAATCAGGATCGTGCTCCAGATATAGAAGACGTCCAGCCGTCCCAGCAGCCCCATGACCAGCATGGAGGTCGAGTCCGGATCCAGAAAACGCGCCGGTCCGAGGGAGACATCCGCCAGGCTGTCGGGCCGCAGCAAGAGCCCCTGGATCAGCGTGGCCACACCCTGCAGAATGCGTGGAATCTGCGCATAGGTGACGATCAGGATCGCCATCTTAACCGTCCCCGAGAAGCTGAACAGCTTGCCCAGCGCCCAGAGTACCACGCCAACGATCAGGACGCTCACAGGGTACCCGATCAAGATCCCCAGCGTGCCGAAGATCCGCGCCGCCTGACGTCCCTGCTCCATCTGCTCGGGGGTCGGCTGAGCGGCGGCGCCGGCGCTCTCCAGGCTCCGACGGAACTCTGCCGCGTAGGCCGCTTCCAGCGGTCCCTGAGAGGCGAAGAACAAAGCGGTGCCGATCACCGTAATGATCAACAGCACGAGCCCGAAGCCGGCTTCTCTGCGGCGCTCGAACACCTGGCGCGGCGCGTAGAAGATGTCGATGAAATCTTCCCAGAGAGACGCTTGAGCGGGCGATGGGGCTTCCTGTACGGTGGCGTCGGTCATCTTACGGTGAGATGAAAGGTGGGACCGCAACGAAACCGCTGCTGCAACCAGTCTAATCGCCCCCCTGGCGTACGGCTACCCTGGCGTGCCGGAACGGCTTGCTTCCCGCGCTTTGGGTGGCATACAGTCTGCTCCAGCCGCGCACATCGACCCCGGCCAGGCTACCCATGTTGAATCTCATCCGGAAGTTTCTGCGCCCCACCCTGCGGGAGCAGCTGGAAGCGGGGGTACGGGAGGCGTTGCGGCGCTATGCCGATCGGCATACCGCGCCAAGTCTGCGCGTCTACGTCTCCACGGACTTGATCCCCAGTGGCGTCGACCCGGAGCTCTGGAGCCAGGACGAAGCGGAGCACCTGCGCCGCTTTTCGATCCAGTGGGCCGAGGACAACCACGTCCCCCGCGCGGGACTGCGCATTGAGATGGTCCTGCTGGATACCAAGCGGGAGTTCGCCTTCGTGAAGCCGATCGGCCTCGATCAGCGCCCCCAGGCGAAGGAGGTGCCGACGAGTGAGCCTCCCGTAGCCACCGCCACCGCCACCCGAACCGGCGCCTCGGGTGCCGCACTGCTGGAGGTGGTTTCGGGGCCTCAGCAGGGAACGCAGCTGCGGGTGAACGGAGAGATCACGCTCGGCCGCCGCGCCTCCGCCGAGGTGCGCGGGCTCGAGGACCGCTACATGTCCTCGCGTCATGCACTCTTGCGTGTCGATAAGGGGACACTCTGGGTGACCGACCTCGACTCCAAGAACCGAACTTACGTCAACGACGAAGCGCTCGCCCCGCATCAGGCCAGGCGCACGTCGGTCGGCGACCATATCCGCATGGGAACCACCACGCTCCGGGTGGTGCGGATCGAGGCATAACGGCTGATGGAAGCGATCCTGAACTGGATCCTCCGCGCCATCCTCATCGCGTCAGGCGCCGGGGCGCTGGTACTGCTGGTTCGATCCCTCGTCAAGGCGAGACGAAGCGCCGAGGAACGCTGGCCGCTGCGTCTCGCCTTCGGCATGCTCAGCCTGGTGGCAGTCTATGCCGTCGGGCACGGGCGAATGCTGTTGAACGCGGACGAGATCGAAGCAGGGCGGATGCAGTACGTCCGCTTCGGCGATCCCCGCCGGGCCGAGCTTCGCCGCGCGGAGGTGCGCGGGTGGATCCTCGACTGCACCTCCGCCCCGGAGAACGCGCTCGCACGCTATGCCGCCCACGACGGGCAGGTCGACCGGTTCTATCCGCTGGGGCAGGCAGGCGCGAACTTCGTCGGTGGCGGAGAGGACGCAGACCTGCGCGATTACACCATCGAGCGGATTTTTGCCGAACACCTGCGCCGCCCGCTGAACCTCGCCGAGCGAGGGGAGTTGCACCCCGCCGGAACGGACCTGTCTCTGACCCTCTGCCGCGGAGCCACGGCCCGCGCATGGGAACTTCTTCGCGAGGCAGGTCTTCCGGGAGCCGTGGTGGTCCAGGACGTGACCACGGGAGCAGTGGTCGCCTACGCCTCTACCGGGGGACCTGACGACCCACCGCTGGGCCTGCAGGAGTACGCCGCACCGGGCTCCGTCTGGAAGCTCGCGCTCGCCACCCTCTGGTGGGACAGCGGGCTGCCGGACCGGGAGATGAGCTGCCAGTCCTCCATTCAGGTGACGCCGCGAGCAGTCATTCGCAACTCGGAAGGATTCAGCATCCCGCGGGTACAGGCCCCGGCCGAGATGCTGATCTATTCCTGCAACACCACCGCCGTCCAGATGGCTCTGGACATGCGCGAGCAACTGGGCGAGACCGCCTTCCAGGACGCCTTTCGGCGGTTCGGGGTGGAACCGTACGCCCCCGGTGAGGCGCCCCAGGGATTCGACCGCGATTTCTGGCGGACCGCGTCGGACGCGTGGCGCGATCGCATGAGTCCGCGACCCGCACGGGTGCGCCTCACTGCCGAGACGAGCCGGCAGGAGTGGGCCCAGCTGGCCATCGGACAGGGACCCATCGACGTCACTCCCATTCACCTGAGCCGCTTCGTCGCCGCCATCGGGAACGGCGGGGTAATGGTCGATCCGAGCATCGAGCAGGAGCTGGCGGCCAGGCCCCAGGAGGGCAGAAGGGTGATGTCGGAGGAGACCGCGGAGAAGCTCCTGGCGGCCATGCGCGCGGTGGTGGACTACGGCACCGCCCGGAGCACCGCCCCGGTGCTCGACGGCCTCGAGTGGGATCTCGCGGGGAAGACCGGCACCGCGCAGGTTGCTCGCGCCGCCGACAACGGTTGGTTCGCGGGGTTGATCCTGGATCCTGAGGGTCGGCCTCGTTACAGCGTGGTGACCTTCCTGGTGGGAGGAGGGCCCGGCGGTCGCCTCCCCGCCAGGATCGCCGCCGGCATGACCCGCTACTTCGCCACCTCGGACCAGGCGTCGTTCGAACCCGGGGAGGCTGAATGAACCTGACAGCCTTCCTCGGTCGCCGAGGCGGTACCGGTCCGCGGGGAATCGCTATTCGCGTCAGACGGCCGCAGCGGCCCGGAGAGGAAGACAGCGGATCACCTCGGCCCATGCCGCGCGAGTTGCGCTGGGCGGTAATCCTTGCCACGGGCTTCTACCTGCTCGCGCATTTCTCCATCGTGCAGGGTGTCTGGCCCGTGCATGGGGTCGCACCCGGCTCCGGCGCGGTGTTGGTGCGAGACCTCGTGGCGCTGGCGGGGTGGCTGCTCCTCCTGGTAGCGATGCGTCTGCTTCGCTACCGGGGGAGCTGGGCGATCCTGGCTTTGCCGATCGCGATCTTCTTCTTCACCCGACCGGCGCTTTTCCAGCTCTTCACCGACCCCGCCTATCAGGCGAGCGGAAGCAATCGGGCGGCCGCCAACGCGCTGAAGGCTGATCGGGCGCAGCTCACCACGATCCTGCGCGCCTACGACGAAGACCGGCAGGCGCTGGTCTTCGAGGGGCCACCCCCCGCCATCCCCGATCCGCTCGAAGCGATTCGCTCGGCAACCGCGCCGGAGCGCAGCTCGATTGCTCGTCTTGCCTCCTCTATTTCGGTGATGTTCGCGCCGCTGGCGCTGGTACTCGCCTTCCTCTGGGCGCGGCGGCACGGATCGCTTCGCTGGGCAAGGGACCGGCACCCCTGGATCTTCGGGGTGGCCATTGGCATCTTCTTCCTCCTCACCTTCCTGCCGGGAGTTCGTGCCACGGGCAAGGTGCAGGGGACCACGCCCTGGGAGCTGCTGCTCCCGGTCTTCGTCATGGTATGGGCCGCGGTCCTGGCGCACGACGCCTACAATCTGGGTCGCCCCGGCGAGCTGGTCACTCCGCGAAGGGTGATGGCGTTGTTGCTGTACGGCGCCCTTCCGGTGACTCCCTTCCTGCTCATTCACGAGCTCGGACTCTCGGTGGTGCTCGCGGGAAGCCTGGCGACGATGCTGTTGGTCGGCACGAGGCGAGGCTGGTGGGCGGGGCTGCTGCTGGTGGTCTGGACCGCGTTGGTGATCACGGCGTTCAACCTCGACGAGCGATCGCAAACACGACTGGCGCTCGCGCTCGACCCCTATCGGGACGTCTCCACGATGACCGAGGCGGAGGCCGCGGCGTGGGCCGCCCGGAATCACCAGATCAAGCTGTTCGACGCCAACGTGCTGGCGGGTGACTGGTTCGGCGCAGGCCCGGGCAGGGGGCACGCGGAGACCGCCCCTAATGCCGCTGACGACGGATTCATCACCACCATCGCCGCGCAGTGGGGGTGGTTCGGCGCGCTTTCCTTCGTCGTCCTGTACACGGCCTTCCTCATCGCTATCCTCCGGGTGGCCACGAAGGAGCGCAGCGCCTTCGAGCGGTCGCTGGTAACCGGCATGGCGATGTTGATCGGGATCCCCTTCTGGCTCGCCACGTTGGCCGGGGTCCGGGTCATTCCGCTAACCGGGGTAGCGACCGCCTTCGCCGCGCACGGCGGCGCGAAGCTGCTCGCCTCGGCGATCGCCGTTGGCATCGTCGCGGGAGTGAGTCATCGGCGTGCGGAAGCCCAGCGGATCGAGGCTGCCGGAACGCCTCCTCATCCCGACCTCTCAGACGCAGGAGTGCGGATTCGATGACTGTGATCGCCCGTGAGCCCGTTGCGCTGCACGGCCTCGTATTCGAGATCGCCGCAGTGAGCGAGCAGGGCCCCCGGACGGAGAATCAGGACGCCTACTCGATCGACACCTTCTCCGAGACGGGCGTAGTGGCGGTGGCCGACGGGATGGGAGGCGAGCGCAGCGGGCGCCTCGCCGCCGACACGGCCCTCGAGGTCATCGTGGGAGCCGAGCCGGTGCGCAGCCTGGACGATGCGCGCCGGGTCACCCGGCGAGCCGACGCCACCGTGGCTCAGGTGGCGGAGCGTCGCCCCGACGCTCACGGGGGGATGGGGTGTGCCCTGGGCTTCCTCTCCCTGGTCGGTGGAACGGGAGACGGCACTGGTTGGGTAGGAGCCCATGTGGGCGACGTGCGGATTCTCTCCCGCGCGCCCGATGGGACGCTGCGGCTGGAGACGCGGGACCACACGCCCGCCTTCGCCCGCTGGGAGGCGGGGGAGATCTCGCTGGACGAGATCCCGGACACCGCCGGTGCCAACCGGCTGCAGCGAGCCGTCGGCCGGGGTGGAGAGGCGGACGTCGTCTGGCTGCCGGCCCGGCCCGGGTGGTCGTGGTTGATCATCTCGGACGGAGTATACAAGGCGATGCGCCTGGACGAGCTCGGGGCGGCAATGGCCGAACCGACCGCGCGGGAGGCGGTCGACGCGATCCGGCAGAAGGTCCTCGAGCGAGGACCCGACGACAACTTTACCGCAGTGCTGGTGCGGGCGCGTGCCGACGCCGACCCCACACCCGTGCTGCACGATCAGACGTTGCCGATGGAGCGGATTCCTGCATCGCACACTCCCGCTTCAGCCGCACTCGCCGGGCGTCGCAAGGGAGCCGCGGCGGCTCTGGTGGTGGCGCTTCTCGCGCTTGCCGCCTCGCTGGCGGCCCTCTGGCTGCTGTGGCAGGGGCAGAGCGAGGCCAGGATCCGCGCCGACGAGGTGGCCCGGCTGCAGGCCAGCGTCGATTCGCTGAATGCCAGGATCTCGGAGCTGATCGATCCCTTCGGGCCGACCGCGGGGGACACGGTGCGGGACTCCGTAGCGGCCTCACCAAACGATACGTCGCCATGATCGACCTGCCATCGCCCGAGGAGCGCGCGGAGAATACCACCTCGTTCCTCGACACCCTGCTGCGCGACGCGCTGCCGGAGATCAAGCTGGCGCTGGGTGAGCTGATCGACCGCGAGAACAGTCGCTCGTTGCCGGAGCGCTATGCCAGGTTGCTGCCCGATACCGTGCTCGTGGTCACCCTCCGCGCGGATGCCGCTGCCGCCATCGCCCCCCTGGTGGAAACGGTGGAGCGCGATCTCACCGACTCGGTGATGCGCCACGGGTCGCTCTACGATCGTCGGTACCGTGTGCAGCTCCGTCGCTCGGAGGACCCCGACGCCCCGCTCTACCGCGTTTCGGCCCATGCCGGACACCTACCCGTCCCTGGACCCGACATCGGTCACGAGGCGGCAACCCCCTCCGCGCCGTCGAATGCGGCAACGCCCGCGGCGCCGGATCCTGTGGACGCCACCACCGAAGCCTCTACGGAGGCACTCCCCGTGGCGGATCCCGACGCGACGCGGGTGGACGAGGCTGGCCCGCCTGGGTGGACGGCCGGACAGTGGGTGCTGGTGGTGGAGACGCTCGAGGGCGAAGAAAAGGAAGTATTCCGGCTCACCGAACCTTTCACGACCCTAGGTCGCCGCACCGCGGATCCCGAGTTGCAGACGACCATTGGCCTGAGCGATGTGCCGCATGTCAGCCGCAGGCAGCTGGTACTGCTCTTCGAGGAGCGCGAGGGAGAGCCGGGGTTCAAGCTCTACAACCTGGGGCTGAACTCCCTTCATCTCCCCGACCGCGAGCTGCGTGGCGCCCGGCTGGGCCGTGGGGCTCTCCAGCTCGAGAAGGTGTCGGAGGCGAGCATCGCGTGGATCAGGCCCGGAACTCCAGTGCGCATCGGCGACCACGGGCCGGTCCTGCGGATCGAGGAGGTGCCTCCCGACCAGGAGGAGGAAGTGAACGATCCCGACGCGACCGTGCACGACTGACGGGGAAACCAGGACGAGGCGAGGCACAGCGAGCTGCGAAATGGCTGGATTGGAAGGTTTGCTGGCGGGACGCGTGCTCGGCGGCCGCTACCTGATCGAGGAGGTCATCGGTCGCGGCGGCATGGGCGCGGTCTATAGGGCGCTCGACGAGCGGCTCGGTCGGCGCGTCGCCGTGAAGGTGATCACCCTGGTCGGCGGCGATCCCGACGCCGTGGAGCGTCTGCGTGCCCGCTTCCATCGCGAGGCTCGCGCGGCGGCAGCGCTTCCGCATCACCCGAACGTCGTGCCAGTTTACGACTACGGGACGGACGAGGATCTCGGTCTCGACTACATCGTGATGGAGCTGCTGCGCGGGCAGGACCTCGCCACGCGCATGGCGCGCTCGGGCGCGCCACCCCTTTCCACCGCCTTGAGGATCCTGCTGCAGGCGGTACGCGGCGTGGCAGTCGGTCACCGCTCCGGCCTGATTCACCGCGATGTGAAGCCCGGCAACATCTTCCTCACCCAGGGGGACGAGCGCGAAGTCCAGGTGCGGGTGGTGGACTTCGGCATCGCCAAGCTGGTCGATGACGACGACACGGCCAACCAACTCACGCAAGACGGCCGAGTTCCGCACTCGCCCGCCTTTGCCTCACCCGAGCAGCTCCGCGGGCTGAGCCGACTCACGCCGGCCTCGGACGTCTTCAGCTTGGGCGCGGTCGGCTACCTGCTGCTCACCGGTGAGCGGCCCTTCACGGATGCCGATCGCAACCGCATGTCGCTGGGCATGCCGGTGCCCCCACCCCGGATGCGGACCTCACATCCCGCGATTCCCGCCGCGGTTGAGGTGGTGATCCAGAAGGCGCTCGCTTACGATCCGGCCGACCGCTTTCCCGACGCGGTCGCCATGCTGGAGGCGCTCGAAGATGCCATTCAGGGCATCGCCACCACTCCGCTCGACCCCTACGCCGGCGTGCGCTACGATCGTCCGCTCTCGGAGCCGACTGTAGCGGGGCAGAGGCGGCCGGAAGGGCTCGAGGGAGATGAGGATCGCACACGGCTGCTGGCCGAGCAGGGTGATCGCACACGCCTCCTGCCCGAGGAGGACGACCGAACGCGCCTCCTCCCCGAACGAGACGAGGCCACGCTGGCCGAGCCCGCCACACCTCCGACGGGCACGCCTTCTCCTCCGCCTCCGACGACGGCTCCGCGCCGGCAGGGTCCGCGGGCATTCACCCCACGGAAGCCACCGAAGAAGAGGAGTCGGGCGGGACTGGTGGTCTGGACGTTGGTCTTGCTGGCCCTCGCCGCGGTCGCCTACTGGGCGTATCTGGAAGCCAACCGCCGGGTGGCGGAGATCCCGCCTCCTCCCGAGGAGATCCGCGGCATCGGCGAACCGGTGGATGTCGAACCACCCCCGGAACGCGACATGCTCAACGCGGTGTTGCTCAACAGCGACGGCCGACGTCAGTACGATGCGGGACATTATGATTCCGCGCTGGTGAGCTTCCGGCTCGCGGTCGAGGTGGATCCCGAGAACGCGAACTACCGGCGAAACCTCGCCCTTGCCCTCCTCAGCCAGGGACAGAACGAAGACGAGACAACACAGCTCCGAATGGCGGAGGAAGCGGTGGGACACCTCGAGCGGGCGCTGGCGCTGGATCCGACGCTGGAAATCGCTCAGTACGACTACGCCCGCGCCCTGTTGGTGACCGGAGACACCGCCCAGGCGCTGGAGGAGTTTCGCACTTTCGCCAATCGCGTGGCGAATGCCTCCAACCCTGATCTCGCCGCTACCTATCTGGCGGCACAGAACGCGATCACCCGCATCCGGACCGCACAGCTCAGTGCCGCGCGGGCGGCGCAGCGGGCCCAGCAGGATACCGCGCCGCCCCGGCTTCCGGTACCGGACACCATCGCTCCCGTCGTCCCCGCGGAGCCGGACGGCTGAATGGGCCGGACCATTCGGGTGCGAGGTTCGGGTGTCGTCCGCGTCCCCGCCTACGGAATCGCCGACGCCGAGCACCTGGTCGAGAAGGAGCTCGGACGCCTCTGGCCCGAAGCACGGGTACGCATCCTGGAGGTGTCGCGTGAAGGCCCCGCCCGACTGGTGGAGGATTTCGAGGTCGAGTACCGGATCGAGGGGGGCGTGGAGGCGTCTGCCGAGGAGGCGGTCCAAGCCCGGCGCGAGGCCTTTCGCCACCTGCGGTCACTCGTGCAGGGGACCCGCTACGCCCTCACCCGCTGGGAAGAGAGGCGCTGATTACCCCTCCCTGGTCGTAAAGCGCACTCGAAGGCGGTATTCGCTGAGGACGCTCACGAACGCCGCCGCAGCCGCACCAAAGGCTCCGCGCTCTCGCAGGTCGGTCGGGCTCGCGCCGAGCAACTTCTGAGTGACCCTCCGCAGCCCGCTATCAGACGAATAGCCAGCCGCCACCGCGATGTCGCGCACACTCCGTCCGGGGTCGTCGAGGAGCGCGCACGCCAGCAGCACTCGCATCCAGGCCAGCAGCAGGCGCGCCGGCGGCGTTCCTGCCATGCCCGTCCATCGCACGAGAGTACGCGGGGCCAGGCCTAGGGCGGCGGCCAGATCACGCCCGTGGCCGCCAGTCGTCACCACTTCCACCGCCGCATCGAGGATGGCGCGTGCGCGCCCGCTGGTCTCCGGTGGTAGCACCTCCTCGAGCAGCGAGCGCAGCGGACGGCTGCGCGCCGCCCTCAAGCGACGGGCGATCGCGGGAACCGTATCGTCGTGGCCGAGGATGATGAGCTGCACGATTCCTCGGCGGCCGAGCTCTCTCACCAGCTCATGAGCGTTCGGCGGGACGCGCAGAGCCGCCACCACCGCGGTGGACGGGTAGGCCTGGAGCAGAGATCGCGCTCGCAACGACAACCTGGGCGCCCGTCCGGACGAGATCCGGGCGTGCGGCTCGTCCCGCATGGTCGGATCGAGCAGCACCACCGCGGAAGGAGGGCCCTGTCGGACGGAGGCTTCCAGCCCCGCCCAGTCCTCTACCTCCACGTAGTCGAAGTCGGTGCCACACGCCTCGCGCACGCGCGCACGCAGGCTCGCGTCCGGGTGCAGCACCAGGAGAGGACGAATGACGGGTCGCATGTCAAAGATTCGGAGGACGAGCTGAACTGCAGGCGGGGAGCGAGAAGATATCCGCGCCGGCGACGTGCCGCCATGCGGCCTGCGCGCGGCGACTTGCCGGCCCCGCGCGCCCCCGTAGCTTCATGCCGGCTGACGAACCCATTGGACTCGAGCTCCCCGGTACCGTGCGGCAGACCGCCCGCTCCATTTTGCAGGCCGCGGCTTTCCTCCTCCTCTTCCTGGTGTGGAACGTGGCGGCGAGCCTTTGCTTGCTGCTCTCCATCCAGCTCGGCTACCCGCTGGTGGGTCTGGGCATCTCCATCGCGCTGTACTTCCTGCTCCTCTGGGGGGTGGCGCTGCGTGCCGAGGCGCCCCGTCGACGCCTGGCGCTCCTACGTCTCCGGCCTCTGGATCAGGAGACCCTCCGATGGACACTGGCGGGGGTGCCCGTGCTCCTGGCGCTGTCCTGGGCCGTGGGCGAGGTGTACGTACGTCTCGTCCCCGTGCCCCCGGAGAGCTTCAATCCGTTCGGCGACCTGATGGTGACCGCGGAAGGACGGCTGGCGGTGACCATGCTGGCCGTGGGGATCGCGCCCGTGCTCGAGGAGTTCTTCTTCCGCGGCTTTCTACAGGGCCTGCTGGAGCGCAGCTTCGGGTCGATCGTGGGCCTCGTCGCGGCTGCGGCCATCTTTGCGGCCGTCCACGTCCTTCCGTGGATCTTTCCGCTCCACTTCTTCCTGGGCCTGGCCTTCGGCTACGCCGTCTGGGCCACGCGCTCGATCTGGACGGGGGTGATCCTGCACGCCGCGAACAACGCGGCCGCGGTGGCCGGGCTGGGGCTGGAGGGGCGCGACCCGTCTCCCACCCCGACCCTGTGGCAGGTCGGTCCCGACGTAGGGTGGTGGATGAGCCTGGGTATTCTGCTCGTCAGTGCCGTCCTCGCCTATCTCGTTGCCGTCCGGCTCTACCGGGCGGGACGGGGTGAGAGCTTGCGCCCTCGGCTCGGGCGTGGGTAGCTTCCACCAAAACGAGGTACCCGTTTGATTTTGATGCGAGTCGCTTCCGCTTTACTCCTCGCCACCTCCACGCTCGTCACCGGTTGCGTCGACGCCACCGGGATTTTCAACGACTGCGCCTCGGAGATGGCGGCGGTGCGCGTCGACGAAGGTGGACCTCCCGACGCTACCCAGTCGGACGAGGATCGGGGGGATCACACCGAGGTCTGGTACTTCGATGATAGCCGGCAGAAGTATACCTTCCGCTGGGGAGTATCATACGACGGCTGCAAGGTGGAGAGAGGGAGCTTCGTCATCTCCCCGCTTCCCGACTCAGCCGATCGGTAAGGCCGCCGCTCCGGTGCTTCAGAGAAGGCCGGAGCACCGTTGAATCCGACTGCTTCGGCCGCTGCGGGTGCGCCGAAGCAAGCCGCCATCTCGCCTCCTCAAGTCCAGAAAGGATTGACGATGGCTGACACCCCCAACACGCTGGACACCCTCCTACAGGAAGACCGCCTCTTCCCTCCACCGCCAGACTTCGCGCAGGCTGCCCACGTCTCGGACGATGCCATCTACGCCGAGGCAGCCGCGGACCCGGAAGGATACTGGGCCCGTTGGGCCGAGGAGCTCCACTGGCACCGCAAGTGGGACCGCGTGCTCGAGTGGGATCCGCCGCACGCGAAGTGGTTCGTCGGTGGAAAGCTCAACGCCGCCTACAACTGCCTCGACAGGCACCTCCAGGGTGATCGTCGGACCCGCGCCGCGCTGATCTGGGAAGGCGAGCCGGGGGACACGGTCACCTACACGTACGAGGAGCTGCACCGCGAGGTGTGCCGCGTCGCTAACGCCCTGAAAGAGCTGGGAATTCGACGCGGCGACCGGGTGGCGATCTACCTGCCGATGATTCCGGAAGCAGCTATCGCCATGCTGGCGTGCGCTCGCATCGGCGCTCCTCACTCGGTTGTCTTCGGGGGATTCTCGGCGGACAGCCTGCGCGATCGGATCCGCGACGCTGAGGCGAAGCTACTGATTACCGCCGACGGTGGGTACCGACGCGGAGGAGTGGTGCCGCTCAAGCGCGCCGCCGACGAAGCCATCGAGCGGGAAGGGGGTTGCCCGACGATCGAGAACGTGCTGGTCGTCCGCCGGCATGGTAGGGACGGAGCGCCCATCGGCAACGCTGCCATGAGGGAGGGGCGCGACCAGTGGTGGCACGAGGTCGTGGGCCGCCAATCGGCGGAATGTCCGGTCGAGGAGATGGACTCCGAGGACCTGCTGTACGTCCTCTACACCTCGGGCACGACGGGGAAGCCGAAGGGGATCATGCACACCACCGGCGGCTACCTCACGCAGTGCTACGCCACCACCAAGTGGGTCTTCGACCTCAAGGACAGCGACGTCTACTGGTGCACCGCCGACGTCGGCTGGGTGACGGGGCACTCCTACATCGTCTACGGCCCGCTGGCCAACGGAGCGACCGCCCTGATGTACGAGGGCGCGCCGGATCATCCCGGCCGTGATCGCTTCTGGGAGCTGGTGGAGAAGTACCGGGTCACCGTCTTCTATACCGCTCCCACGGCGATCCGCGCCTTCATGAAGTGGGGGACGGAGCACCCCGCCAAGCACGACCTCTCGAGCCTACGCCTGCTGGGCACGGTCGGCGAGCCGATCAACCCGGAAGCGTGGATCTGGTACCACGAGAACATCGGCAGGGAGCGCTGCCCCATCGTGGATACCTGGTGGCAGACGGAAACCGGGGCGATCATGATCACGCCGCTTCCCGGCGTCACGGCCACCAAGCCGGGCTCCGCCACCGTTCCCTTCCCCGGCATCGAGGCCGACATCCTCAGCCAGACGGGCGACGTGATCACCAACGGCGGTGGTTTCCTCGCCATTCGCCAGCCCTGGCCCGCGATGCTCCGGGGAATCTGGGGTGATCCGCAGCGCTACCGGGACACCTACTGGTCCAAGTGGGCGGGGCAAACCATCGATCGCGATGGCAGTCCGCAGGACGGGGCCAGCGTCTACTTCCCCGGCGATGGCGCCAAGCGGGACGAGGATGGCTACTTCTGGGTCATCGGCCGTATCGACGACGTGCTCAACGTTGCCGGGCACCGCATCGGCACCATGGAGGTGGAGAGCGCGCTGGTCGACCATCCCGCCGTGGCCGAAGCCGCGGTGGTGGGCAAGGCGCACGACATCAAAGGTCAGGCGGTTGCCGCCTTCGTGACGCTGAAGGAGGGGTACGAGCCGGACGAGGACCTGCGCCGCGAGCTCATGCAGCACGTGGTGCAGAAGATCGGCGCGATCGCACGGCCCGACGACATCCTCTTCGCCGCGGACCTGCCCAAGACCCGCTCCGGCAAGATCATGCGCCGCTTGCTCAAAGACGTGGCCGAAGGTCGCGCCCTGGGCGACACCACAACGCTTGCGGATCCCAGCGTCGTGGAAAGGCTGAAGAAGGAGTACGAGGGGAAGGAGGGTTGAGAAGAAGCCAGAAGCCAGGAGCCAGCATTCTCAGATTCCACATTCTGGCTCCTGGCTTCCCGGTCCCTACCGAACTCCCCCCACCACCACCCGCCTTCCCGCCGCCTCCCCCGGATACCTTATCCCCTCGACCATCTCCTGCACCTCCTCCGGCGGCGCGGGCGTCCGCAGGCTGACGACCCACATCACCAGGAAGTTCAGCACCATCCCGATGGTGCCCACACCCTGGGCATTCACCCCGAGGAAGGAGGGGATCACGGGCTCCGCCGCGCCGAAGATCTGGGGCGCGCGGATCATCCCGATCATCGCCGCGGTGAAGACTAGACCCACCAGCATCCCGGCGATCGCCCCCTCGCGGGTGGCCCTCTTCCAGAAGATCCCCAGAATGATCACGGGGAAGAAGCTCGCCGCCGCCAGCCCGAAGGCGAACGCCACGACTTCGGCCACGAAACCGGGCGGATGAATCCCGAAGTAGCCGGCAACGAGCACCGCGAAGAGGGTGGTAATGCGTCCGACGACCAGGCGTCGGGCATCGGACGCATCGGGACGCAGCAGGTGTCCGTACACATCGTGGGCGATAGCGCTCGAGATCACAATTAGCAGACCCGAGGCGGTGGAGAGCGCGGCGGCCAGACCACCGGCCGCCACCAGCGCGATCAGCCACGGCGCCAGGCGCGCGATCTCCGGGGTGGCGAGCACCATGATATCGCGATCGATCGCCGCGGCCACCGGGGGATCGGCGGAGCCGAAGAGCTCCACCGCCTGGACCACTCCGTCCTGGTTCACGTCTTCCAGCTGGATGAGTCCTGTCTCCATCCAGCTCTGCACCCAGG